>JASFIU010000317.1:0-5754 GCA_050122495.1 Desulfobacterales bacterium
CTGCTGGGGACAATACGGGCAGGTCGGGCTGACGAATATTTTAATATTGCGGGGTGAATCAATTTTCTGAATGACCTTTAAAGATTGGTCACTGAGCTGACTTTTGCCGAGTCCCACCAATATTAGTATTTCAAGAAAGGTGCGGGCCTCTTCTCCCATGGGAGCCCCGAGCCAATGGATCGAGTATTTTTCTGGCGATATTACCAGCGTGGGTGAATGGGTCACATTCCACTTTCGGGCCAGCTCATGGTCAAGATCGTATTCGCGTAGCGTAATCTTAGAGCTCAGCTCTCGAAAAGCCCGGATCACCTCTCGATTGGCATGCGTAAAAACATCTTCATGTCCCTTGGCAGTGAAAAGATACAGTTCAATATCATTGGGCAATTGTTCAAAGGTTGCTTTCAGTTGTTGCAGATAGGCTTGACTCGCCATTTCGCTATCTCTGGGATCCATTTGAGATGTATCTTGCATCGTAAATCCTTTCTTTTTTAATGATGAAATCCTCGACTGAGGTTTGTATTGATTTGATCGACACACTATTTTAATTATAAGAAAGTTGTGTGTCAACCGGCTTTAAACCTAATTTTGATAGGAGGAACGATAATGGAGAACGCGTTGATTATCGGGGTGATGGGAGGCGGCATGGCGGACCACCGGGATACAGAAGCGGCCTATCGCCTCGGGAGTTTAATTGCCGAACAGGGCTGGGTACTTTTAAACGGGGGTCGCAATGCAGGCGTTATGGCTGCTTCTGCAAAAGGCGCCCGCGAAAACGGTGGATTAACCGTCGGCATACTGCCGGATGACAATGCCCGCATGGCATCTCCTTTTATCCAGATACCCATTTTGACCGGAATGGGGAATGCACGCAATTGTATTAATGTGCTTTCGAGTCACGCCGTGGTTGCCTGCCGGGGTGGAAGTGGAACCATTTCTGAAGTTGCACTGGCCCTCAAATCCAACCGGCCCGTCATCCTGATGAACTTCAATCTTAGAGATATCTTTAAAGATTACCTGAAAAAGGAACTCTTATTTTGGGCGGAAACTCCCGAAGAAGTGATCGCAACGATAAAACAGATATTTGAAAAGTCTGGAAAGCAATATTAGCTCACAGTTGATAGCTGATAGCTCAAAGCCGCCCCACAGATTTTATTGAATTTGTGATTTATTAATCCGCAGATTACGCAGATTACCACAGATTTAAAAAATTAATATTAAGAGATATTTATCAGCTTTAATATCTTCATAATCTGCGTTAATCTGCGTAATCTGCGGATATTATTGTATCTGTGGATAAATTTGCTATGAGCAACAGGGCTTAAAGTCCTGTAATGGCCTCCCCGTTTTATTTAGAGCGGATCGCGCCAGTCTTTCATAATGGCGCGGGCGAGATTAAGATCTTCTGAATTGGTTATCTTTATATTGCTGCGACTGCCGGGGATGATTTTTACAGTAGCCCCCAAACGTTCCACCAGAGAAGCATCATCTGTGCCTGCAAAGCCTTCCTGTTTAGCCTTTTCATGGGCCTTTTTGATCAGATTGACCTCAAAAACCTGAGGTGTCTGAGCCAGCCATAGCATATCTCTTTTGTGGGTTTGAATGATTTCGTTTTTCGGGTTTACTTTCTTGACTGTATCGAAGGCTGGTATTCCGAGAATGCAGGCACCGGTTTCTTCTGCACATTTTATACTGTCGACAAGATGCGCCTGTCTTAAAAATGGGCGTACGCCATCGTGGATAATAACAATCCCCTCATCGGGTTCGATAATCTTCAGAGCGTTATAAACGGAATCCTGGCGTCTCGATCCTCCGCCAACCAGGCTTACATCCTTTTGAAGATTGGCCGGCGTCAGCATTTCATCTCGGCAAAAATCAAGATCCTCACCAGGCACAGTCAAAATGATGTGGTCAATCTCTGTGCAGTCGTCGAATATTTTGAGTGTGTGCCTTAAAATCGGAATTCCATCTATCGCAATATATTGCTTGCGCACCGATCCGCTCATGCGGCTCCCCTTCCCAGCCGCTACGATAATTGCATATACCTTCGGCTTCACTCGATGGCCTTTAATTTTTGCGTATGTTGTTTATTTATAGCGTCTGTTGGTGTTGAAACAAAAAAGTGTCTAAAGTGAGCTAAAGTGACTAAAGTTAAGGAATTATACCATTCCTATAGAAGATGGAGTGTCACTCGGCGCACACGCCGCGCACACGCCGCGCATGCGCGTGCGCTGCGGGAGTGCCTGCGCTGCGCGAGCGACACCGAAACTTTAGTCACTTTAGCCCACTTGCAACTTTAGTTCACTTCAAATAATTTAACGCCTCCGGCAACGGCACCCCTTTGCCCATGGTGTCTTCGCCGTAATTCACTCCGGCAAGGATTTTGATATCTTTCAGTGTGCGCGCATCGCCTTCAAAAACCACCTCGGTAAGATTTTCTTTTTGAATCTTACCGCCGGCCCACTGAAGGTCCAAAACACTGCTGGCGTCAAATCGATCAGCGCCAACACACAGTTCAACCTGGCCGCCATAGTTCTGGACAATCTTTGCCACCAGAAGACACGGCCGGCTGTGAAATCCCAATTTTACCGGAACGCCTACTTTAATGGATGAGCGCTCGATATTTTCATTGAGTATTTTCTGGGCCAATTCAATACCAATGGTTAAGAAATGGCATGCATTAAAAAGGCCGTAATTAATCGTGCGATTCAAAAGGATTTTGGGATTCACCAATTTTGATAAGCTGACCTGGACTTTCTTATAGGTGTTTTTATATCCAGCTTCGTGCAGGTGACGCTCATAAAAATGAAGCAGGCGGCCCACCATTTGCAAAAGGTGAAAAACAACCGAAAAATAACCCCGCAGCCGTTTTAGTTCTCGATTACCAAATCTGAAGCCCCCGTGGATGACATAGGTGTCAAATGCGGATTGAAGGTTATGCACCAGCATCTCGAAGCGTCTGATCTCAACCTCGTTAACCTTGCCGGGGACAATGGTTAAAATTTCTTTGTACGTGTAGGGTTCGTAAAATTTGAGCTGATCAAAGCTTTTGGCAATATTTAAGAATTCACTGGAAATTTTGACGATGTTTTTTTTCTGTTGATCCTTATCTTTGTCGTCAATGTCATAATCAAGCATTTCATTGGTAACAACACTGGGAAAATCGGCAGCCGAAAACTGGCTATCGGGAAGACGAATTTTAAGTCGCCGGGCCTCTTTGATTATAACCGGAGCCATTTTCATCAAGGCCCGGGTTAAAAAATCAAGGGTGGCCTCGCCTTCTTTCGGGAAATCGCCAATCTCAGCCAGGTCGTAAAATACAAGACGATTGGAGATGTGCTTTTGGAAATTTGCCGCCAGGCTCAAGTGTCGAACAGAGGCAGTAAGTTCACGATAAAAATACCAGTTCTTGTTGTTTTTTGCCCCGTGAAAATCGAGAAAATCCTCGAGCAGCATTGAGGTCGACACAATGGTTGAGTAAAGTTTTTGGGTGAAAACGTTTTCGGGTTTTTCAACATTTGAGATATAGATGCAGCACTTTAAATAATCCTGGGAAAATGTGCGTACTTTTTCAGCAAATGAAGCCCCGATTGCTGTTTCGGTTTTCTTCATGGATTGTGGTTGTTCCATTTCTGTCGTTGGTCATCGGGTTTAATAAAGGTTTCAGGTGTCAGGTGTCAGTTCAGAATCGTCAGGACTGAAACCTGAACACTGACACCTGACACCTGAGAAGAGGAACGGCCAGAGCAGCTCATAAGCCGAATTCTGTTTCCGGTCTGGGTTACCCCTCACCGGACAACGATCATTCATCTGTGGATGCCGGTTGCCCGACACCTCTTGCGACCTACCCGGGAGCTTGAGCGGGCGACTCTCAAACGCTCCTCTATTTGGTCTTGCACCAGGTGGGGTTTGCCGAGCTTCCCCGGTCGCCCGAGGAACTGGTGCGCTCTTACCGCACCGTTTCACCCTTACCCGGAACCAAACTATCCAGTTTGGTATCGGGCGGTTTACTTTCTGTTGCACTTTCCTTCGCGTTGCCGCGACTCCACGTTATGGAGCACCCTGCCCTGTGGTGTTCGGACTTTCCTCCGGATTTAAAAACCCAGCGATCGTTTAAGCTACTCTGACCGTTTATTTTGATCTTTCCAGTAAATAATCCTCTCACAGATCGGACATCTTTTCAAGCTGTCCCCGCGTTGTAATTCGTTGTACATTTGCGGCGGAATATTCATGTGACATCCCTGACAGACGGCGTCTTTAACAGCGACGATACCGATGTTATTCGTTTGATTTGCTTTTATCTGCTTAAATGTGGCCAGCATTTCAGCATCGATACCACCGGAAACCGTTTCCCGATCAACACCGAGACGATCGAGTCGCTGTCGCCCCTCTTCTGCTTCCTCCTGTATGATTTCTTTCTCTGTCTTTATCTGGCCTTCAAATTCTGAAAATTCCGCCTGTTTGATCTTAAGCATATTTTCAGCTTCTTCAATACGATCCAGAAATTCGATCATCTCATCTTCTTTTTCTGAACTCATATTTTTCAGGTCGTCTATTTCCTTCAGCGACGATTGATACTCTTTGTTGGTTTTTACAGTGCTCAGTTTTGCTTCACTTTTTTTGATGCGGTCAAGATGCGTCTGTATATCTGATTCATAAGCTCTGTATTTTCGGTTTAACTCAAGGATCAAAGACTTTTGTTCTTCGATCGTCTGCTGATAATCCTGCAACTTATGATCAAGTATCTCTATACGGTAATCGACCTTGCTTAATTTTGCTTTTATACTGCTGATTTCAATTTCAATCTTCTGTAGCTTCGCAAGAGAAGTAATCTGTTCGTTAGTCGCATTGGACATTGTTTTCATCCTATTCGCTGTTTTATTCGCCTGCGCCCGAAAATCCGCGGTTTCTGTGGAACGAAGATAAAGACAACCACTTATAGTATCATAAATGGATCCTTTTCAAGATCGCAGGCTTCGACTTTGATCTTAAGGTTCTCCTGGTTAAGTAATTTTTTCAGCTGATGCGCGAGCGCCTCAACCATAAGGTGTTCTGATGGAAAATGTCCGATATCGATAATCCCGCGATTTGCGCCTTCTGCATCGCGGGCGTCATGATAGCGGAAGTCGCCGCTGATATAAACCTGTGCGTCGGACGCAATAAATGTGTGCATCAGACTGGACCCGCTGCCACTGCATATCGCGACCCGGGTCACCTGCAGCTCGGGGTTTCCTGTGACCTTTGCAAAGTCGAGTTTAAGTTTTTCCTTAACCATCAAAGCCAATGACTTTAAGCTGGTAGTTTTGGAAAGTGAACCAATCCGCCCAATTCCATGCTGAGTCTCGCCTTCAACCAGGGAGACATTATTATTCGGAAGCGGTTTGTCGGCTTTGATCGGTTGTAGTACCCCCAAATGTTTAAGCTCCAAACGCTGCGCCAAAACATCATTGACACCGTCCCGGACAATATCGAGATTGGTATGGGCGGAAAAAATTGCGAGATGATGCTGTGATGCCATCTGAATAACAGCACCACCGGGTGTATCAAAATTAATTGATTTCAAGGGCTGGAAAATCAAAGGATGATGCGTAATTAATAAATCAACATCTTTGCCGCAGGCTGCTCTAACCACTTCCGGGCTCGGGTCCAGCGCAATCCATATTCGGCGAACGGGTAATCGTGGGTCACCGATCTGAAGCCCCACATTATCCCATTCTTCAGCCAGCCACGGAGGCGCCAGTTGGTCCATCACGTTTA
>JASFIU010000318.1:0-5748 GCA_050122495.1 Desulfobacterales bacterium
TGCCGCCACATCCAGAAAACAACCCAGAAAGAAATAAAGCACCAGGACCATCACAAGAATCGCCATCGGCGGCAGGGGCATATTGCCGATGAAGTCCGAAAGGGCGTATGGAATCGTGGAGACGGCCACAAAGAAGTTGAAGATAAGGGCGCCGATTAATATTCCGTAAATCATGCCCGTCGTCTTTAGGGTCTCAATTATGGCGGTTTTAAAACCATCCCATGAGAGCCTGCGCCTTAGGGTGCAAATGATGATTGCCCCGAAAGCGCCGACCGCCCCGGCCTCGGTCGGGGTGAACCAGCCGATGATAAGACCGGCAAGCACGAATACGATCAATACGACGATCTCCCCGCAACTGAACAGGGACTTTATCTTTTCCCGAACTGGCGCTTTTTCTGCAGGCGGGCCGAGCTCGGGTCGCCACCGGCACAGGATGAAGATGACCGCAATGTAGAAAAGGCCTTCGAGTATTCCGGGGATGATACCGGCCACGAATAGCTTCCCGATGGAAGTTTCGGTCAGGATGCCATAAATGATGAGCGCGCCGCTCGGCGGGATCAAGACACCCATGGTCCCTCCCGCGGCGACAGCGCCGGTTGCCAGAGCCGGATCGTACTTGAGGCGCTTCATCTCAGGTATGGAAACCAGTCCCATGGTGGTTGCCGTGGCAATGCTGGAAGCCGAGACGGCCGCGAAGATTCCCGAACCGGCAACGGCCGCCATGGCGACACCCCCTCTTTTATGACCGAGCCACTTGGAGGCAAGGTTAAACAGGTCGCGGCCCATGCCACTGACAAAAACCACCTGGGCCATGAGTATAAACAGGGGCAGCACTGCCAGAGAGTAATCCGTGACCGTCTGGAATGGAACAACAGCAAGTTTGGTAAAAGCAGCGACATCGGAGATAAGATAAAAGAGCCCCACAAACCCCATCAATGCCATTCCGGCGCCGATCGGGACGCCTAATGCCAATAACGAAAAAAGCACAATAAAACCAAGGATTCCGATAAGAATGGGGCTCATTTTCGCAAAAGCCTCCTGATTGTCCGGTATAGATCCAGCAGATAGGTCAGGCAAAAAAGAATCAAACAGAAGACCCACACAATCCGAAACGGCAGGAAGGGAACCTCGAGGACGTCCGAGGTTTCCTCTAGTCCACTTTCCCAGGCCAGACGTGTGCCACCCCAGGCGATCAGAGCCCATACCGCAAAACTGAGCAGGAATGCCAGTATTTCGGCTGCAGCTTGAAGCCTGGGGGGAAATCGGGAGACGATGAGATTGACGGTGACATGAGTTTTTTGCAAAGCGGCATAGACCAACGCAAAACCCACCGGAATCACCATGATTAGTTCGAACAGCTCATAGCTCCCGGGAATGACGAAATGCGCGAACCTGCCGAATATATTGCCCATCAGAAGCAGCATACCGACAATCAGAAAAACACCACCCACAAATAGGCCGGCTTTGGTTATGCGGTGAAGCAGGTCGGCAACGGCATTCATATTTCCCCCTCCAGCTTTGACAATTTCAACAGCCCAACAGCCTGAACAACTCTCAACACCGTGCACTTATTTATTTGCTGCCCTCTTTTATTAAACGCCGGATTTCCTTATAGACATCGGTGCCCGGCAGCCCTTTGGCATCTAACTTGGTCATCTTCTGGGTTATGGTGCTGTCAACAACGGCGTAGACTTTGGCCAATTCTGCGGGCGGAAGTTTGATAAACTCGACCTTGTTTTTTTTGGCCAGATTGATGCCGGTCTCTTCGTTGGCAAATACCAGCTCCTCTACTTTCAGACCGAACCACTCGACATTGTCCAGGAAAACCTTTTGGACATCCTTGGGCAGCTTGTTCCATGACTTCATGTTAAATCCCCAGTGCCCGGCCGGAGCGGCGGCGATGTTCAATTCAACCGCATACTTGACCACCTCTGCGAACCTGAAGGATTTCAGGGTTTCATACGGGGCAAAGACAGCATCAATGGTGGTTTTCTGCAGTGCTGTGTAGCTTTCACTCATGGGCATGACAATGCCCTCTCCACCGAGACCAGTGGCTACCTTGGCAATGTCGCCAGAGGCCTTTGCTGTCAAGCCTTTGAAATCAGAGACTTTGCGAACAGGTTTCTGTGCAAGAAGCAACTGGTAAGGCGGTATAGAGGCATAAGCCATTACCTTGATGCCGGCGCTGGTGAACTCCTCTTCCAGCTGGGGATACTTGGCGGCAACTGCATAATAGACCTTGCGGGCGAGTTTTGGGTCGTTCACGCCATAAAAAACCATGCGCATCGACTTTTCAAAGTCGAATCCTTTGGGCGCATAGGCGCCGGAAAAATCACCGATATCCGCCACACCCTTGGCCAGTTCCAGCGCGGATTGCCGCGGCTTGTAAAGCGCGCCGGCCCAGAAAGGTTTGATTTTCACCTTTCCCTGTGCTTCCTTTTCGATCTTGTCGATCCAGAGTTTGGCGGCAACTGACATGGGGTGGCTGGGCGGCCAGAGACCGCCGTAGGTCAGCTCAATAGGATCTGCGGCCTCTACCCCTTTACCGCCGACACTAAATGTCAATCCCAGTAAGATCAGGGTTCCCGAAATAACCATGAACAGACGATTGTGAAATCTTCTCATTTGTCTTCTCCTTTCTATGATTAATTCGTTTTGTTGTTGGTGAAGCGCTTTTTCCGATTAACCCTGCGAATCTCTTAATGCAGCAAGTGCGTCCTGCAGGTTGGTTTGCTGGAAGAAACCATCTTCCAGCAAAGCTCTCCGGGTTCAACCTCCGATGACAACGGTCAGTCCATATGATTCAAATATTTTCTTAAGCGCCTCCATGCGCTCATCGCTGGGGGCCTCGATGCGAACGCAGCCCCCCGGTTTTTCCATCCTTTCGTATTTGGTTTCGCCGAGTCGATGGTAGGGCAAAAGATGAATTTTCACTTCTTTTCCCAACTCGTCGGCAATGAATCGCGCCGCTGAGTTCATATTATCCGGCGTATCGTTATATCCCGGTATAATGGGCAGCCGCGCAAGCATCGGAAGATTCAATTCCTTACGTATTCTCCTTGCGTTATCCAGAATAAGTTTATTGGAGACGGCCGTATATTCTTTGTGCCTGGCCGGATCCATATGTTTAATGTCATATAAGACCAGGTCGGTATATTCCAAAATCGATTTCAAGATTTCCCATTTTGCATGGCCGCATGTCTCAATGGCGTTATGGATCCCGGCATCCCGGCAGAGTTTCAGGATGCTGATGGCAAAATCGGGTTGCACAACCGGATCGCCTCCGGAAATGGTAACCCCGCCACCTGAGTTTTTATAAAAAATGGCGTCGGCATTCACAGCCTCGAAAACCTCACCGGCGGTGGCGTTTCGGCCCATGAGACTGCGGGCGTCATTTGGACAGATACCGACGCAATTTCCATGGCCCCTGCACAGTTTTCGATCGGTCTTCGATTTTTCATCGATGACCCGGATGGCGCCCTCAGGACAGCCTTCAACACATTGACCGCACCCCGTACACTTTTCAGCATCAAAAAATAAAATGGGCTGAAAACCCTGTGACTCGGGATTTTGACACCACTGGCACCGTAACGGGCAACCCATGAAAAATACTGCCGTTCGAATACCGGGACCATCATGAATCGAATAATGCTGGATATTGAAAATCTTTCCCTGGGTATCTTCAAGTCTCATTATACCGGCTTCTCATGCGCCGTCCGTTTGATGATCTCTTCCTGCATGGGTTTGCCAAGTTGGATGAAATGCGCGCTGTACCCGGCAATTCGAACGAGCAAATCCTTATGTTTTTCGGGTCGTCTCTGGGCTGCGCGCAACGTCTTTTTGGTCACCACGTTGAATTGAATATGCTTCCCGTTTTGACTGAAATAGGTTCGGATCAGAAAGGAAACCTTGCGGAGATCTTCGGTCGTCTGCAAAGAAGATGGATGAAACTTCATGTTCAGCAGGGCCGCCTGATAGGCTTTTTGATCGATCTTCATGGCGCTATTAAGCGCGGCTGTGGGTCCCTGTAGGTCCATGCCGCGCATAGCCGAGACGGTTCCATCCGCCAGGCACTCACCGGCATAGCGACCGTCCGGAGTCGCACCGGTTAGCGCACCACCCGGCCATTGGGCCGATACGGACACGCCAGTGGGTTTATGCGTTCCGCCAAGGCAGGTTTCAAATTGCACCGTGGTCTCCGCCCAGAATCGAAACAGCTCGATGGCGATCGCGTCCACATCATCGTGGTTGTTGCCGTATTTTGGAGCTGCAAGAAAGGCTTTGCGCATTTTTTCATAGCGCTCACTTTCCCAGTTAGAGCTGAGTGCATCTCTCAATTCTTTCCGGGAAAACTTTTTTTCTTCAAATACAAGCTTCTTGACGGCCGCCAATGAATCCACCACGTTGATCATCCCGACCGGATTCATAACGGCCCCGTTTTCAAAGGGAAAGGTACGATCCAGCAGAGCCTTGCCCGCCTTTATGCCTTCATACATCAGCGAAGCGCGCACCGGATCCGGAAACAATTCGCGGCTGACCTGCAATTCGATATTGTTCCTCTCGGCATGTAAATTCAGAAAATAACGTAACTGCGTTTTGAAGGCATTAAAGAAATCGTCAAAGGATGCAAAACCATCAAAGTCTCCGGTGGTAGGACCAAGCTGTGCTCCCGTCTGGGATTCAACGCCGTTGTTCATTGTGGCCTCAAACACCTTGGGGACGATAAACATCCCGTACGAAGCAATGCGGGATTTGCCGGTGATGGCCGCATCGATACAGCCCGCCATGGCATAACCGCGCGCATCTTTCAAGGGAACGCCCTCTCCGGTAAGATACCCAATATAAGATTTATCACCCACAAAGGCCGGCATACCGATTCCGGTCCTTACCACTTCGAGTGCCTTCAACATGAGATCTTCAGGTGTGCCTTCATGAACACGCAATGTCACCGTGTGATGCGGCACCGGGCATAGCTTTAACGCGTCTAAAATAAGATAGGACAACTCGTTGGTTGCATCTTCACCCTCAGATGTTAAACCGCCGATGGTCATGTTGTGCCATTTGGCCATGCCGGCATTTTTCTGACGGGCAAGTTTTCCTGAAGTCCGATTAATCTGCATATCCTTAATTCGCAAACACTGCAGCAGCTCGAGAACTTCGGTATCCGTAATTCCTTCCGTTTCGATGTCTATTTTGTAGAAAGGAAACATGTATTGATCAAACCGTCCGATAGACGCGACCGGAGATGGCGTGATCATCAGGAAAATAAACCAGAAGCCTTGAATGGCTTCATAGAAGGTTCTGGCCGGATTAGCGGGCACCTGCCGGCAGATAGCAGCGATCTTCTCAAGCTCTTTTTTCCGATTTGGATCTACCGAATCAGCTGCCATTTCTTCCGCTAAGACAGCGAATCGTTCGGCAAACCGGATAACGGCCTGCAGGGCAATCCGCACGCCCTGCAGATAATGAACTTTGTCAGGCTCGTCGGCTAGCGACTGCTGCAATTTATTCCGTTCATCTTCGGCTTCTTCGAGAATGTCATTGAGCCCTTTGCTGAGCACCCTTTCAAAATCGACCGTCATCAGGTAAAAACCAGGTCCGAGACCCATGCCGCTTTCCGCATATCCCCCGCCAGGGCCTTCTTCCCGGCTCTTCCAGGGAGGCAATATCATTCCGGCCTGCATGAAAGTCCAGAGCTGGTCATCAAATAATCGCCCCATCCGGCTCATCGGATTATAGTTCTTCCAG
>JASFIU010000319.1:0-5741 GCA_050122495.1 Desulfobacterales bacterium
TGGTGCGTGTAGACGCTTGTCATATAGATAGGAATGATTCCTATTTACTAATTTATACAGTTGTGTTACAGGAGCTGTGCATTTTTATACCGCTTTGCATATATATAATTAAATTGAGCGCTCACAGCGTTTTTACTTGAACCCCATGAGGGCATGCGGGCTTGAGGATATAAGGAGCAGTAAACCCAAATCTTTTCAAGGCCAAAGAATTGTTCTTCAAGAAATTTGGTAAATTCACCATTGCCAAACCGGTGCGGACGGGTTAAAGATGGTGAGCGTCAATTTATGTCCTAAAATCCCAACCGGGACACCCTAATTTATTTTATCGTAACACACAGTTATGGGGTTCGCGTATGGTTGAACAACAAACCCTACCATCTGAAAAAAAAGAGTCCGAGCGTGTCGAACGCCAGATCGTCCTCCCTTTTTTAAAATCAGTCGAGATTTCACTAAAGAGTATCCGGGTTCGTTTTTTCCGTTCTCTCATTACCACCATGAGTCTGGTCCTGGCAGTTTCCTTCCTGGGGTTTGTAAGAATAAGCAATGACGTCGCCAACGGCATGCTGGCAACCCAGGATCAACAACTGCGTCAGGCTGTCATTCGATCGGGTTATGATCTTGCCCCCGGGGACACCAATGTGGGGTCCAGCCCGAAACAACGCTGGATTGTTATCCTGTCGCTATTGGTCTGCGTGGTGGGCATTGTAAATGCACAACTCATGGCCGTAACCGAGCGGTTCCGGGAAATCGGTACGATGAAATGCCTGGGTGCTCTGGATCGCTTTATTTTAAGATTATTTATTCTTGAAGCCGGTATGCAGGGTCTGGCCGGTGCGGGTGTGGGAGCCTTAGCCGGTGCCGTCTTTGCGTTGATAAGTGGCGTCTTCCGGTTTGGCTTCGCAGCGATGACCTCAATTTCGTGGATCAGTGTAATCGGTTCCGTTTTTATTGCCCTGGGTGTCGGCTGCCTGTTAAGTTTGTTAGGTGTTTTATACCCCGCACTTATCGCGGCCAGAATGCAGCCCGTCGAGGCCATGCGGGTGGAGCAGTAAAAAGAGGCACAAGGTACAAGGCGCAAGGCTGAACTTTAAAATCAAAGGATCGAAATTCAAACTAACCATGTGCCCTGAGCCTTATGCCCTGAGCCCTAAGCGAAACGTTAGAGGAGCGTATTATGGCAGAATCGACCAGTATTGTTCGTGTTACCGATGTTTATAAGACTTTTCAGCTCGGAAAAGTGGAAGTCAAAGCCCTTCAGGGGGTCAACCTCGAGATCCCGCGGGGGAATTATATCTCCATCATGGGGCCCTCCGGATCCGGAAAAAGTACCCTGTTCAATATGATCGGAGGCCTGGATAAACCTACGTCCGGGAAGGTGTTTATCGATGAAGTCGATATCGCTCAATTAGATGCCTATGAGTTGGCCTGGCTGCGCTGTCGCAAAATTGGGTATATATTTCAGACCTTCAATATCATTCAAGTGATGACCGCTTTGGAGAATATCACCCTTCCGATGATATTTTCGGGCATGAACAACGATGCTGCGGTAGACAAAGGGATTCAGCTCCTGGAACTGGTGGGGCTGGGTGACCGATACAGCCATAAACCGTTTGAGCTTTCCGGCGGGCAGCAGCAGAGAGTTGCGATTGCTCGAGCGCTGGCCAATGATCCTGCCATTATCCTAGCCGACGAGCCGACGGGGAACCTTGATCTGACCACCGGTGAAGAAATTATTGCGTTGCTCAAACGCTTGAGTGCCGAACGCAAAGTGACGGTCATATCAGCCACCCATGATTTCAAAATGCTCAATGTGTCCGATCAGGTGGTCTGGATTCGGGATGGAACCGTTGACAAAATCGAAGATCGCGAAGAATTGTCCATATCAATTGGAAAAATCGATACTCGGCACTAGCGACCAGCTGCTGGCAGCTGGTTTCGATTTGCCGACAACCGAAAAGTTTAGAATTCCAAACCTTAAGATAATGCAGTTTCGACCTAACATAAGACCTAAGAGAAGCTTATCTGGCCTTGTGGGACGAGCAACCGGAAGCCAGGTGCCGTTAGCCAGTAGCAATCAGCTGCCAACCGGGGCCAAATGGTATTGTATTTTCCTTACCCTCTTGGCCGGCCTTTTGTGGACAATTCCAGCCGCAGCCCTGATTACCGAGCAGCGCCTTCCAGATGCGTTTACGGATATTATCGGCAAGCTCTCCTCTTTGGAAGACCGCAGCACCGGGACCGCCCAAAACCATGAGGCTGCAGTTTATATAAAGGAACAACTGAAACAGCTCGGCTATGAAGACGTGGGTTCATATCGCTTCTCAGTGCCCCTTATTCGAAATGAAAAAAGCACCCTCAATCTTCCAGACCGCAATACCCAGATCGACCTGCGTCCGCTAACCGGCAATGCCGTTACGCCCCAGACGGTGGCGCCCCCGGGACTCTCCGGTCCGCTGGTATATGTCGGTCGCGGTGAGCTAAAGCAAATGAATGGTAAACAGATTGCGGGTTCGATTATCCTGATGGAGCTTGATTCCGGCAAAAATTGGCTGCAGGCCGCCAATCTGGGTGCCCGGGCGTTGATATACATCGGTCGTAAGGACGCGCCCCGGATATTCTTTGAAGAAAAATTCGAGCTCTCACCGCTGCAGTTTCCGCGGTTCTGGATTTCACGGGCGAAAGCGAAAGCGGTTTTCGGCGATTTTGAAAACGCACCAGCCGGACAGGTTGCCGCCGACGTGCGGCTGATTTCCCAAAACCGCTGGCAACTGGCAAGTTCTGAAAACATTTACTGTTTTGTCAACGGAACCGATCCCAAGCTCAAAGAAAGACTGATAATGGTGGAGGCGTTTTACGACAGCACCGCGACGGTGGCGGGACTCTCTCCGGGCGCCGATGAGGCCGTCAGCATTGCCACCCTTTTGGAGTTGGCCCGATTTCTTAAAGAACATCCGCCCAAACGATCCGTGCTGCTGGTTGCCACCAGCGGCCACGCCCAGACGCTTGCCGGTATGCGGGAGATGATCTGGAGTATTTCGACCCGATCCAAAGATTTGCGCAAGTTAAATAAATCATTTAAAGCCCTGGCCAAAGAAACGCGCCGGACGATCAAACTCCTAAAAAACCTGTCCCTCGATTCGGCCGCCAGAAGTGAATCAGCAGATGCGGAGGACACCCGCATACTGAAAGCAGCCATTGACGAACGCTTAAAGACAGAATCCGACAGGGTCTCCCGCCAATTGATGCGCCTGCGCCTGGAACAGAAGGATCAAGCCGATGCAGAACAAATTAAAAAGCTGACCGATCAAAGATCACAGCTAAAACGCTTGCTGTGGAGCAGTGATTTTTTGGATCTGTCTGCTGAAGACCGCCGGGCCCTTTTAGAATATATTCCCAAGACCATCCAAGATCAAAAAGCCATCCTTGCAGATGCGCGCAGACATTCCAGAGAGATGAGTGACGCACGCAGGTTCAGAAGTCAGGTCAAGGCTTATGATCTGGATGTTGCGGTATCCCTGCATTTATCCAGCCATGGGGACGGTTTCGGTGCGTTTAATTATGGATGGATGTTTCCATTCCGGCCGCGCATCAAACGCACGGCGATCTACAGCACCCTGGACGAAGTCCTGCGTCAGGGGGCCGCCCGGGTTGAGAACGCCCTGGGATCCACCGGTATGTATAAAGATACCCTGCGACCCAGTCGCAAGCGATCCTGGCAAAGCTATTTTCTTGATCAGCCCTTTCTGGGCGGGGAGCTTACTGCGATCGGCGGTATTCACGGATTGACTTTTGTGACTACCCATGATGCCAGAGCCCGCTGGGGCACACCGGATGACACCCCTCAACATGTTGACGCGGCTTTTGCACTCAAACAAAGTGCGTTTATCTCTAAGCTCATTGAGCATCTCGCCCAGGCGCCCAAACTACACGACAATGTTTTCCCCAGATTCGGCTATGCCGCTGTGGTTGGGAGCGCTAAATTTTTGCGACACGGAGAGCTGTTTGCCGACCAGCCGGCACCTGGAACCGTGCTGCTTTGCTATCAGGGTCCGGCCCGCTTTTACGTTATTGTCGATCATCTGGGCAAGTTTTACCTCAGGGGTGTGGTGGATTCAAAACACACCTATCATAAGATTATTTTCGAAGGCTACAAATTTGACACGAACAGCGGCGATATTATCTGGACCATCGACAAAAACAAAACCGGGAAAACCGCCTATCGCGTAAAGATGTATCGGCGCTTAATGGAAACCAAGCTGGTTATGTTTGCCAGCCATGGAACGACCCTGTTCAATCTGCTGGAGCCGCGGACGTTTCGCCACTTGCACAAAGTCAAGATTATCGACGGCCGCAGGGAATCCGATCCGATGCGCTGGTTTATAAGCCGACTCGACACCTGGATTTCAAATTATTCCCACGCTTCAACGGTTACGACGGCATTTCTGGAACCCGGCACACCGTTGAAATTGACTCTGTCCGACACGGTCTTGCGTAATAAAATGATTCTGACCAACGCCAGCGAGGATAAATCCACCGGAACCGGATATATGGTGGGCAAAACACCCATTATATATCGAACCGAATATCGGGTGGCCCGGGATATGTGGCTGTTGCTCGAGCCCCGGATCTCCAATCTTGAAAAACGCGGGATCTTCAACGACCGCATCCGCAAGCTTCAAATAGAGGGATTAGGGGCCCTAAAGACAGCTCAACTGGCATTTGAGAATAAACAATACGATCAAGCCCTGGAGGCCAGCGTCCGGTCATGGGCTTTAGCCAGCCGTGTTTATGATGATATTGAAAGAACGCAAAAAGATGTACTCTACGGCGTGTTATTTTATATTGCCCTCTTTGTTCCTTTCGCTTTTTGTATGGAACGCCTTTTGTTCTCGTTTGCAAACATTTACAAACGCATCATCGCCTTTTCGATTATTCTTATTTTGCTGATCGCCCTGATTTACAATGTGCATCCGGCCTTTCGCCTGGCCTACAGCCCCATGGTGGTTATTCTGGCCTTTTTCATTATGGGGCTTTCCTTTATGGTGACCTTGATCATCTTTTTCCGTTTTGAAGGAGAGATGACCCAGCTTCAAACCCGGGCCAAACTGATTCAGTCTGAAGAGCTCGGCCGCTGGAAAGCGTTTGTTGCCGCCTTCATGCTGGGCGTCAGCAATTTAAGGCGCCGCCGTCTGCGAACCGCCCTGACCTGTGCCACCCTGGTAATTTTAACGTTTACGATCATGAGCTTTACCGCCGTCAAATCCATGCGGCACCATTCCAGGTTACTATACGAACCCACCGCGCCCTATACGGGATTCCTTTTAAAAAATGTCAACTGGCGTGACATTCCCCCCCAGGCGCTGGAATTCATCACCAACAATTTTGCCCACAAGGGAATTAGCGTTCCGCGTGTCTGGCTGGAAGATCAGGATAAAACCCGGTCACTTCGGATACCGGTTTATCATAACGGCCGCTCATTTGAAGCCCAGGGCCTTGTCGGCCTTTCCCACCTGGAACCCCGCGTTTCAGGACTTGATGAGATCCTCATCGGCGGACGCTGGCTGGCGGAAAATGAGCTGGACGGGATCCTTTTGCCCGAGCGCATGGCAAAAAATCTGGGGATCAACCCTCAGCAACCGGAAGGTGCGACGGTATCCGTTTGGGGCATGCCTTATGATGTGGTCGGAGTTTTTGCGGGTGAGAAACTACAGCAACGATCTGATCTGGACGGGGAACCCTTA
>JASFIU010000320.1:0-5736 GCA_050122495.1 Desulfobacterales bacterium
GATTTGGGCGAAAGCAATCCGGCGGCCGGCAAGAAGTATTTTGAAGCCAAAAAGCTCAAACCTCTGGGCATTGCCACCGAGAAACGCCACAAGCTTTTGCCGAATGTGGCGACTCTGAAAGAGCAGGGGATCAACGTGCTGTTTGCAGTCAACCGCGGTGTTTGCGCGCCGTTAAACACACCGCAGGCAATCATCGACACGCTGAGCGAAACTTTTGCAAAGGTCGCCCAGGATCCTGAATTCATCGCTAAGATCGCATCTTTGGGCTCGGACGTGAAATACCGCGACCATGCCGCGTACAAGGCTTATATCAAGGAAGAAACCGCACGTCTTACAATGCTGGCTGAAAAATTTGATGTCAAGGCCAAAAAGAAATAATCCACTCCGGGGCGACGGGACCTTTCCCGGTTCACCGGCAAGGTCCTGAGCCCCCCTATCAATCAGCCGAGCCGTCTATGAAAGAAGATAAGGTCATTGGCCTCATCCTAATTGCATTCAGCGCCTTTATGTATGTCCAGGCCGAACGCCTTCCTCCCGCCCTGTTTGGCGCCCTAGGAGCGGATTTTGTTCCCAAAATACTGTTTATCATTCTGGCCATTTGTGGCGCCGTATTAATGGTTCAAAGCCTGATTAGAGAAAGAAAAGCAAAAGTGTCCGCTGACGATTCGCAGCTCGAGAATGGGGGCGGGGGCGGGTTGTTGTCCAATACAAGGGTGCTTCTTAAAAGCTATCAGTATGTCATCTTTGGCTTTTTGGCGTTTTTAGCATATGTCATCCTGATGTACTACCTCGGTTACCCTATTGCGACCCTGATTTTCTTGCCTGTGATCATGTGGGTTCTGGGACCCCGTAACAAAAAGTCGGTGCTGGTCATCATCCTGACCACTTTAGGTGTGACGTTTATTATCTACTATTCATTTCTTAAGTTTCTAAAGGTCTTTTTACCGGAAGGCAGCCTGTTTTAGGGGGAGACTGCGATGATCGAGCTATTTGCGTTGGGCTTCAAAACGATTTTTCAACCTTACCCGCTGTTGCTCCTGTTCCTGGGCACCGTGGCCGGTATCATCGTGGGTTGTATCCCCGGGTTCACCATCACAATGGGTGCTGCACTTGTTTTGCCGCTTACCTTTGGCATGACCTCGATCCAGGGCCTGGCGGCAATGATCGGGGTGCTCGTCGGCGGGTTGGCCGGGGGTCAGATCACCGGAATTCTGCTGGGTATACCCGGCACACCTTCTTCGGTCGCGACTGTTTTTGACGGACATCCCATGGCCAAAGCCGGGGAGCCGGGCACAGCGCTGGCCACCGGCACGTGGGCTTCTTTTTTCGGCGGTTTGATCAGCGCTCTTATTTTGATGTTTTTTACACCCCCCCTGGCCAACGTGGCGCTCAAGTTCGGGCCCTGGGAGTTTTTTTCCCTGGTTCTCTTTGGACTCACCATCATCGCCAGCCTTTCCGGGACATCTCTCACAAAGGGGATTATTGCAGGTGTTATTGGCTTGATTGCAGCCTCGTTCGGCACTGATCCCATGACCGGCGTTCCGCGCTTCAATTTCGGTTTACACGGCATGGCGGGCGGCTTTTCGTTCTTACCGGTTTTAATCGGTCTGTTCGCCTTTTCCCAATTGATGAGCAATCTGGAAAGAAAAGAAAGGTCGACTACGGCCTTGATTGAGGACAGCAAGCTAACCTTTTCTTCACCAAAGATTATTAAGGCCATTTTGCGTCAACCGTTTAATTTGATCCGCTCTTCATTGATCGGCGTGTTTGTGGGTGCTTTGCCCGGTGCCGGTGGAAGCATTGCCTGCATCCTTAGCTACGACCAGGCTAAGAAAGGTTCCCGTCATCCGGAGAAGTTCGGCACCGGTATCACTGACGGGGTTATCGCTTCTGAAGCAGCCAATAACGGTACCGGCGGTGGTGGTCTGACACCAACCATGGCTCTGGGGGTACCCGGAGATGCTGTTTCGGCCATCATGATGGGTGCGCTCATTTTGCATGGCATCCAGCCCGGTCCTCTGTTGATCGTTGAGTTTCCCGATTTGGTATACGGCGTTTTCGTTGCCTTTTTCGTCGCCCATTTTTTCATGCTGGGCGTCCAACTTTACGGCATCCGTCTCTTTGTCAGACTTACCCGTTTACCCCTCTATGTCTTAATTCCTTCCATTCTGGTCCTCTGTGCGGTGGGTTCTTTTTCCATTCATAACCGCTTCTTTGATATCTGGGTCCTTTTCATATTTGGACTGCTGGGGTATTTGATGGTCAAATTTAAATTTCCACTGGCCCCCGCTATATTGGGCGTCATTCTGGGCCCCATTGGCGAAACCAATCTGCGTCGGGCCTTGATGACCGATAGTGATCTGACCATTTTTATAACGCGACCGATCTCACTGCTGTTCCTGGTCCTGGCGCTTTTTTCAGTAATATATCCGTTTATTCAGCGTTACCGGCAAAAACGTCTAAAACAAAATGCATCGAAGAGCTGACCTGCACTAAAGCCCGATCATAAAATAGGAGAAATAACCATGGTGACTCAATTTAGCGCTCATCGTCCGGTTGTTATGGGAACCCGGTGGATGATCACGGCCGATCATCCTTTGGCTGCACGGGCGGGTGCGTCCATTCTGGAAGCCGGCGGCAACGCTGTCGATGCGGCTATTGCCGCCAACCTGGTCATGGCCGTAGTGCGGCCGCATATGTGCGGTCTGGGGGGAGATTTATTTGCCTTGATTTATATGGCCGCGGAATCGAAATTCGAGGCCCTCAATGCTTCCGGCCGGGCCCCGTCTGCGGCTACGCTCGATGTCATGCACGCCAAAGGTTGCACGGCTATGCCCGAGACAGGTCTCCTGACAGTGATCGTACCCGGCGCCATCGCCGGCTGGCAGGCCGCCCTTGAGAAGTACGGCAGCATGAGCCTCGACCGCTTGCTGCCCAGGGCTATTGACTATGCCCAAAACGGCTTTCCGCTTTATGCCGAATTGCGCGATGCCATCCACAATCGCCGGCAATTTCTAAAACAATCGCCCGCCGCCGTGCAGACCTTTTACCCAAACGGTCAATTACCCGAGGTGGGCAAACGGCTGGTTCAGCCGCGGTTGGCTGTATCGCTCAAAATGCTGGCCGAGCGTGGACCGGATGCCTTTTATCGGGGCCCCCTGGGTGAAGCCCTGATTGCTTTATGCGAGGCCGACGGAGGCCTGATCAGTTCTCAGGACCTGACCGATCACAGCGTCACCTGGCATACACCACTCAAGACGACTTACAAAGGCTATGAGATCTGCACCCAACCGCCCAACTCCCAGGGGATTGCGCTCCTGATGCAGGCCAACATGCTGGAGAACTTTGACCTGGCGGGCACGCTGAAATTCGGGCAGGCCGAGTTGGTCCATCTAATGGTCGAGGCCAAGAAACTCGCATTTGCCGATCGGAATAAATATGTCTGCGATCCTGATTTCCACCCTGTACCCATCGATCAGATGCTGGACAAAGGATATGCGAGAAGACAGATCGAACGAATTGATTCCGCGAGTGCTGCGAATGACGTCCTGGCGACGGATTTTGCAGGAATCGGCAATGATACCATCTTCCTGTCCGTGGTCGATGGTGACGGCAACGCCGTCGCGTTGATCCAGAGTCTGTTTGAAGCCTTCGGCAGTTGCGTTATGGTGCCAGAAACCGGTATGGTTCTGCACAATCGCGGTCGGGGCTTCAGCCTAGATCCGGATCATTTGAACCGTCTCGAGCCCCATAAAAGACCGTATCATACGCTGCATCCGGCCATGATCCTTAAAGAGGGTCGGCCTTATATGGTGTTGGGCACGCCCGGTGCCGACGGCCAGACGCAGACGATTATGCAGTTGATCACCAGCATGCTCGAGTTCAAGGCCGATGTTCAACAGGCAGTGGAAGCGCCGCGTTGGCGCAGCAATCCGGACGGGACGCTGCAGTTGGAGGGCCGCTTTCCCACCGAAACCATCGCCGGATTGGAAGCCAGGGGGCATGCGCTGGAGCGAGTGGCTGATTGGGATCCTGTCATGGGCAGCTCGCAAGTCATTTTGATCGACACCAACGATGGCGTCCTCAAAGCCGGAGCCGACCCCCGCCGTCAGGCGTACGCCATCGGATGTTGAAATCCGATGGCGTCGGTTTCAGGTTTCGGGTGTCAGGTGTCAGGAAAAAATAGAGGACAGAGTACCGAAAACCGATTCCAGCCAACACATATCTGACTGTTTTCTGTCATCTGTTATCTGACACCTGAACACTGACACCTGACACCTATTTTTAAGGTTTTTTCAATAATCTTCGATGGGAAAGCGCCGCTGCGATTAAACTGCAAACCGCCACGATAATCAACGCCATTCGGTAAGATCCAAATTTTATCAATAGGTAGCCGCTCAACCAACCGGATATGAGCCCGGCCCAGGCTTTGGCGGTATAGGTAATGCCGTAGTTTGTCGTAGCATACTTGGCGCCGTAGTAATCTCCGATTGTCGCCGGATACAGCGCAAAAGGAGCGCCCCCGAGTAATGAAGCTGTAAACACGATGATGACGAACAGAACAGGTATGTGCGCCAGCAGTACGAAGGCAAAGATGGAAAGGCCTAAGACGGAGTAAAACAACATCATTGTTTTTTCCCTGCCGATTTTGTCGGAGACCGAACCGGCAAAGACCCTGCTCAATCCATTGGCCAGCGGAAACAGCACCAATACCCAGTTAAAATAGCTTTCCGGAATACTGAACTCACGGGCCAGCATTTTCATATGGGCGCCAAACATGAGCACAATCGAGACTGTTCCCGCAAACGAAAAATAGATCAGAAACCACTGATAGGTTTTTAGCATTTCAGTGGGTTTATAGTTAACCGCCTTCTCTGATTTTTTACCCTCGGATTTAGAGGGAGGTGACCAATCTTGAGGCGGATAGCGCAATAGCAATGAAAGGGGAACTAAAATGATCAGCATGCCTGAGCCGACCCACATAAATGTAGAGCTTAATCCCTTGGAAGCCAGTAAGGCCTGAATGAAGAAGTTAAAAATCGCTGTTCCGGCACCAAACCCAAAAACAACCAGACCCGCGGCGAAGCCGCGCCTGTCAGGAAACCATTTTACCGCACAGGCGGTGGAGATCCCGTATAAAACACCAACACCCAATCCGCCCAGCCCATAAAATAGATAGAGCGCCTGCGGTGAGGACACGAGCGCGCACAGAATAAACCCGATTCCGACCAGAAAAGAAGCGGCCAGCGCCATTTTGCGGGGTCCGTAGGAATCAGCGATAAAGCCTGAGAACGGCTGCACAAAGGTGGCGGCATAGGCGAACACCGTAAAGGTCATTCCGATGGTTGCCGGATTCCAGGCAAATTTGTTTTCGATCGTGTAGGCGAATAGAAACCAGGAATACTGATAGATACTGATAACCATCATGATGATGAAGGCCGAGAGGATGATGACCCACCGAAATCTCGATACGGACGCTTGATTTGCATTCATGTTAGTGCTCCAAAAAGTTAATCATATAAAATCCATCGATAACATTATCATCCGGTTGGTTTATATAAAAATAAACCGAATGGGTCATCTCAAATTTTTTTTAATTTCTCAACACTAATTTAATAAAATTATGCTTTGAAATAATGAAAGCTCCTACCTGAATAAGCAGATTATCTATATAATACCCGCTTGTAATTACAATATTGTAACCTAAGTAACGATAAATAAGTGCAGATAAATACG
>JASFIU010000321.1:0-5720 GCA_050122495.1 Desulfobacterales bacterium
TTTGACCAGATATTTTAGAACCGGGCGGTTATCCAGATCGATCCCTGCTTTGACGAGGCGATCTAGCTCAAACCAGCTGCCCAATGAAATCCCGCCGCAATAGCCGGGCATGAAATTCCCGTAGTTGTCAAAATGATTGTGCCAGCCCCGCAGAATGTCCGGCTGGCACGGGGTGCTCAAAAATCGTTTCGCGGGATAGCCGGGATACATGCGATTTAATTTATCGGCTGCGCGCCCCATTAAGAAGAGCTCGACCCTTTGGGTTAAGGATTGTTCGCCGGCCCGTTTTAAATATTCGTCAATTGAAAGCCTGCCGGTGATGCCCAGTTGCTTGAACAGGCGGTAATACTCCAGTTGATAGACCATCAAATTTTGTCCGAACACCTCCTGGCTGAGGCGGATGCAGCGGTCGGTCCTTTCAAAAGGAACATATTCGGCATAAAACGGATTCACCGAAATCATGATCCCTTTTAATCCGGTTTCCTTGAGGAGCTGAAGGCGTTCCCGGGTCAGTTCTTCGGTTTTGCACCAGTAGCAGTTGGTTTCTACAAAGGTGGACGGGATATTTAATGCTTGTGCGATTTCAACGGCCTTGAGCAACAGCTTAAAATTCATAAAAGGCTCCCCGCCGCTGAAATGCAGGCCGTGATTGAGACTCATGGATTGAGGGCCGTATGGGCTCGGCATGATCTCCTCTGCCAGCCGCGGCAGAAATTGTTCCAGCTGGTCGACCGTGATCCAATCTCCCGGCCATTGCGGTGAGCAGGCATACATGCAATGCCGGCACTCGGCCGGGCATTTGTAGGACAGCATCAGACCGCCGGAGAGGGGCAGGGGGATTTTTATTTTTTTCATTTTTTGGGTTTTCCAAATCCCGCCACGGCGGGATTCCACCGCAATGTTTTCAACGATTGGGGCACTTCGCGCCCCGCCTTTACCGCCGGTGGCGGTAAAATCCAAGCCACCCGCTTTGCGGGTGGTCGTTGACCCGCCGCTTTTGGGTGTTATGATTGTATCTGTAGCATTTATATGGGCGCCCATCAAGCTGCGCAAGGTTGCGCAGATATTTTGGATCAAAGCTGAAAGCGCAAGAATAGAGACCGGGAAGATGGGAAGCCGATAATTTTTGTTGACCCCGGAGGTGCTGTTTTATATTTATCTTCAAATTCCCTTGGTAAAGATCGAAACCATTAGATTAATTTTGGAGTCTTACATCCATGGCATCGGCATCATCAAAAAAGGTTATCTATGCTGCTTTAGTCGGTAATTTCCTGATCGCGCTGACCAAGTTTATTGCCTTTTTTATTACCAAAAGCGCGGCCATGCTGTCTGAGGGCGTTCATTCGGTTGTCGATACCGGAAATCAGGTATTGCTCCTTTATGGCCTGCACCGGGCCAAGCGACCGGCCAATGAGCAATTTCCGTTCGGTCATGGCAAGGAGATCTATTTCTGGGGATTTGTCGTCGCGATAACCATTTTTACCATCGGTGCCGGGGTTTCGATTTACAAGGGCGTTCACCACATCCTGCATCCCGTACCCATCGTTAACCCGACCATCAATTATATTGTACTGGCATGTGCGTTCCTGTTCGAAGGCGCAGCCTGGTATTTTGCCTATACTGAATTCACCAAAGCCAAGGGGAGGTGGGGTTATTTCGAGGCCGTCAAAAGGGGCAAAGACCCGTCCATGTTTGTGGTGCTGTTTGAAGATTCGGCGGCGATGCTCGGTATTATTGCTGCTTTTGTAGGAATTTTGCTTAGCCAGATTACGGGAAACTACGTCTATGACGGTGTTGCTTCGGTGGTGATCGGATTGATCCTGGCGGGGACCGCTGCCTGGCTGGCTTATGAGATCAAAGGATTGCTGATCGGTGAAAGCGCCCCTCCCGAGATCGTCAATGGCATAAAAGAAATTGCGAAATGCTACCCAAAAATAAAACACGTCAACGAAGTGTTGACCCTGCACATGGGGCCGGAGTTTATCCTGCTGAATTTAAGCGTCGATTTTGCCGACACCCTCTCGGCGGGTGATGTTGAAGATACGGTTGCCCGGTTGAACAGACAAATCAAACAGGTCTATCCTAAAATCAAACGCGTTTTTGTGGAAGCCGAAGCCCGGGGGGCAAAGACCGTAGATGAACAAGCTCAAGGCTGAAGGCTCCCTCCTTCGCCTTTAAGGCTACGGAGGGCAAGCAAAGCTCAAAGGGATCCACAGATTCCGAAGATTGCAGCGATTAGAAAAACACATTAAATTATCCGCAGATTACGCAGATTACACGGATTAATAAAAATAAATTACAAAAAACTACATACCAGGAAAATAGTCCATGTAATTTGCTAATATGTTCTTATTTGTTTTTTAACCTAATTTTAATCTGCGGAAATCTGCGTAATCTGTGGATAAATAATTCGCCCCATCAAGCTGTTCGGCATGTGCGAATTAATAATTTCTTTTTTCGCGGTCCAACTCCCGCTTTTCATCGCGGCGCTTGATGGCCTCGCGTTTGTCATATTTTCGTTTTCCTTTTGCCAGGGCCAGTGCGATCTTGGCTTTGCCGTTTTTAAAATAGATCCTGAGGGGCACCAGGGTGTGCCCCTTTTCATTGACCTTTCCATACAGGCGCTTAATTTCGTGCTTGTTCAAAAGCAGCTTCCGCGGCCTCAGAGGGTCATGGTTGTCATAATAGGCAAAAGGATAGGCGGAGATGTGTAACTGGTAGACGAATACTTCGCCATTGATGATGCGGGCATAGGAATCTTTCAGGTTGGCCCGGCCCAGCCTCAGCGATTTTACTTCGGTACCCTTGAGCACCAGGCCGGCTTCGTATTCAGCGACGATAAAATAATCGCGACGGGCCTTGCGATTCTGGGCAACGATTTTGATGTGTTCTTCTTCCAAAGCAGTCACATTGTTTTTCTTAATTTAAATTAGCCGCAGACACGCCCCATCCTTAGATTCCAGTTAGGTTTCAGGTGTCAGGTTTCAGGTGTCAGCAAACAAATGACAGCCGGCAAAATTCGATGTGTCTCCATTGCCCTGACACCTGAACACTGAAACCTGTTTTTATTTAGAACTCCTCTTCCGTATAGGTTGATTCCGCAAGCGTGCTGCCGTAGGTTTCTTTTATCAGTTCGAAGGTGCTCCTGGCGGTGGTCTGTTTAAGGACATCTTGCAGAAACGATCGTGCATCCGCGACGTTCAATGAGCGGATGACCCGCTTGATATCCGGGATGCTCTGGGGATTCATGCTGAGCTCATCAATTCCCATGCCCAGCAGCAGCGGGATGTGATGGGGAGTACCGGCCATTTCACCGCACATGAAGATCTTTATCTCTTTTTCTTTGGCCACATCGGTGACATGCTTGAGCATCCGGATAATGGCCGGGTCAAGGGGCTGGAACAGGTGGGCAACCTGTTCATTGCCCCGGTCGATGGCCAGAGAGTACTGAATCAGATCGTTGGTTCCGAAGCTGAAAAAATTGGCGTTTTCTGCGATTACATCCGCCATAATGACCGCCGAAGGGACCTCAATCATAACACCGATTTCAATATCGCGCTGATACTGCAGGCCATCCTTTTCAAGAGATTCGGCCGCTTCGTCTAAAATTCGATTTGCTTCGCAGATTTCAAAATAGGTAGAGATCATCGGAAACAGAATCCGCACGTTCCCAAAGGCGGCTGCCCTCAAAATGGCGCGAAGCTGATCTTTGAAAATATTCGGCTTTTTCAAACAATACCGGATGGCACGCAGGCCCAGCGCCGGATTTCTTTCATCCGATTCGACATGGTTGGCCAGGGCTTTGTCTCCGTTGATATCGAGAGTGCGGATCGTAACCGGCTTGGGGTTCATGACCTCAACAACATCTTTGTATTTATCAAAAAGTTCATCTTCGCCGGGAAAATCAGGGCGGTTAAAATATTGAAACTCGGTACGGTAAAGACCGATCCCGTCGCCGCCGTAATTCATCAGTGCAAACACCTCTTCAGGGAGCTCAATATTGCCCATCACCGCCAATCGGACGCCATCTAAGGATTCCGCCGGGGTCTGGCTTTCGCGGGTTACGACCGCCTTGTATTCTTCATAATTGATTTTGCGCTCTTCATAGCGGACCAGGGTGTCCTCGGTCGGATGGACAATAACATTGCCGGCATTGCCGTCAATGATGATAAGATCATCACTTCGAATGGTTGAAGTTGCACTTTTAAGTCCGACAACGGCCGGTATTTCAAGGCTGCGCGCGATAATTCCGGTGTGAGAAGCCTTACCGCCCCGATCGGTAATAAAGCCCATAACCCGTTCGAGGTTGATCTGGCTGGTTTCAGCCGGAGACAGGTCACGGGCAACCAGAATGACCCGTTTGTCGATTGCGGCAATATCGACCTTATCTGCACCGACCAGGTTTCGCATGATACTATCGGCGACCTGAACCACATCACCGGACCGCTCCCTTAAATAGGGGTCCGTCATCGTCTGGAAAACCTCACGTAAATTCGCTACAATTGTTTTAAGCGCCCATTCAGCATTGACACCCTCATTCTTGATCATATCAATCGTGCTCCCGTACAGCATCTTATCTTTGAGCAGGGCGATATGGGTTTCAAGAATGTGGGCGTGCTGCAATTCTTCGGCGCTCTTCTGAACAATTTTGCGAAGCTCGTCCCGGGCTTTTTTTACGGCTGCTTTAAATCGCTTGATTTCGCTTGACCGCTTTTTGTCCTCGATATGGTATTTTTCGACAACATCAACACCCTCCCGGTCAACCAGATAAGCTTTTCCGATGCAGACTCCCGGAGATGCACTGATCCCTTTAATGATTATTTCTGCAGTGTCAGTGTCCATCATTTTACGTTATTCCCCGAACCCGGTTTCGATCAGATTGGCAATGTCCTCTAAAATGGGCCGATCGGCTTTATCTTCGATAATGAGCGTAATTTTCGTTCCTTTTTCACAGGCCAATGTAAGGATATCTACAATACTGGAAGCATCCGCTTTTTCAGCGTCCTTCTTTACCCAGACCGCAGCCTTTGAATGCTGGGCGATCTTGGCGATTTTGGCTGCCGAGCGGGCGTGTAAACCCAGTTCGTTTACGATAACCACGTCTCTGGATGATTCTGGTGCAGACTTACTCATTTATCCCCAAACTCATAATTATTATAATAATTATAATCAATTATCAAGATAACAATATATGTCAATTTGAAATCATTGACAAGATCGGAAATGGCTGTTAAGGTTCTGCAGGGATTAAGCGCAACTGTTTGAATTTAAAATATATATTCGTTTATATCAACCCCTGGCGAGAGGAGGATGACACGATGTCTGAAAAGGTATTGATATTCGGAAAAGACGCCTGACCGTACACGCGGGCAGCTCGTGAAGCTTATGCCAAAAGTGAGAAGGAATTTGATTATAAGGATGTGATATCCGATCCCGGCCAGCTCAACACCATGCTCAAGCATTCCAATGGCGTGCGCAAAGTCCCGGTGATCGTTGATTCGGGGAAGGTGATTATCGGCTTTGACGGCGGTACGTGAGGGGTGTAAATTTTTCGGCCGGGGGCCGAAAAATTTAGTTATTGGTTATTAGTTATCTGTTATTGGTTACTGGCTACTGGTAGCTGGCCGGGCCGGTGACAAACAGCCAGCATTTTGGGTCAAATGGAGCAAGGACGAAAATTGTCTGAAGAAGAACGTCGGACGGTAAGCGCGACGGAAGAG
>JASFIU010000322.1:0-5719 GCA_050122495.1 Desulfobacterales bacterium
GGCCGACTTTACCCTGAACCGCGGTCTGGTAGCCGAATACTTACTCTGGGATATTATGGCTCAGCTTGAATGCCCCAGCGGCCATGCGGTGCTGCCGCTGCCGGTCACGGAATCATTAAGAATTCCGGCGGCTGAGGAAATTGTCGAAGTTCAAAAACTCGGGCGTCGGGTAGAAGCAACGGCTCGAAAACTTTTTCCGCATATTGACTTCGGCGCATCTTATGATTTCTCAGAAACCATATTAAATGCCGGAAAATCCGTATTTAACAATGCGCTGGACGGCTTAAAAGAGGCGGGAGTCGATATTAAAGATCCCGTCCAGCTGCTGTATGTACTTAAAATCCTCGGTCCGTCCGTTTTTGAAGAAATGTTCGCTGCCGGTCATGTTGATGAAAATTATATCAGAGGACGGATCCCGGTAATCGCTACCGATGTTTTCGAAATGTCCAATAATTATTTTAATGAATATCGGCAGTTGTTTAACACGCCCAAAATGAGAACCCTTTTAGGCGGACGCCGCATACTCATCGCTTCAACCGATGTGCACGCAAATGCCGTAACCATCATCAGCCGGCTCCTTTCCGAAGCCGGCGCCGAAATGATAAACCTGGGTGTGGAAGTGAATCCCGCTGATATCGTTTCAGAAGCAAATACCAACAGGGCAGAGGCAATATTGATCAGCACTCACAATGGCATGGCCTTCGAATATGCCAAAAACTTAAGAGAGACACTGGACATTCAAAAAATAAAGACCCCCGTTTTAATCGGTGGTGTTTTAAATCAAAAAGTTGAAAACCAAACCTTACCCGTGGATGTCACCGGCAATTTGAAGGAATTGGGTTTTTATCCCTGCAATCGGCTGGGGGGCGGGTTTAAAAAATTGCTTGCGTCCAATATATCAGAAAAAGGAGAAGACTGAATGGCTCTTCAGGACCGCACCATTGCATTTATCGGCGGGGGGCACATTACCCGTATCATTGTAGAAAACCTGATCCAATCAAAAAAAACAGCCGGCAGGCAATTGGTTGTCAGTGACCCTGATCCCCAAAAATTGGAAGCGCTTCAAAACAGATTTGATGTCCAAACGAGCCCCAGTAATCTGGAAGCTGTAAAAGCGGCCGATTTTGTGTTTATCAATGTTCTGCCCCAGGTTGTTCAACAGATTTTAACAGAATTCGCGCCCCAAAAAATTTCAAAAGATAAGGTCATCATCAGCCTGGCCGCCGGTATTTCAATGAAAACCTTTACGGATTTAGGCGACAATCTCCCGGTGGTAAGAGCCCTGCCCAATCCTCCCAGTCAGATCGGTAAAGGAATTGCAGCGCTGGCATTTAATTCCCACGTCAAAAAAGCGCAACAAAGGGAAATTATCAAGCTATTCTCTTCATTCGGAGAGGTTGTACTTTTAGGAGAGGAAAACATCAATGCGATTACAGCATTGAGCAGCCCGGTGACAACCCATCTGTTCTTTCAAGCAATCATCGACTCAGCTGTGAGAATGGGCATCGATCGGCAAACATCAACAAAGATTGCCTATCAAACGATTACCGGTTCAATGGCGTGGTGGAACACGCGGCAGGTTTCCCCGTATGAATTAATCGGCGAAGCCAGTTCGCCAGGCGGTATTTCCACTGAAATTCTGTTTGAACTGGAAAAAAATGCATTTAAAGCCATAATCGGTGGGGCGTTGGAGGCCGGCCGGCAGAAAGCTGCTGAATTCAGTCGCGACCGGCAATTGCCCTAAACGGATCGCAATTAATTTACCTGATTTAAAGATCACACTGGAACTGCGCTATCGGTTCCCGATTCACTTCGGCAAATTCCATAATAGCGTCCAGCTCGACATCCGGATTTCCCCTGGCCAGCCCGGCACTGATGGAAAATTCAAAGCAGCTCACGGATGGATTGACCTTCCTGGCGGCATTCTCGATATGGATCAGTCCGTTTTCCCGAAAATCTGTTGTAAAATCCGCTAAAATCCGCCCGGCCTCGTCCAGATCCGAAAACGGAAGCACGGTGCCGAATTGATTGATACCGCGTCGGACAGAAAATCCCCCGACTGTGCCGAAGTGTTTAATGATGTAATCCCCCATCGATCGAATGCCTTGCTGGGCGGCCTTGTGACCCAGATTGTCAATAATGCGATCCAGATCTTCAAGCGCAAAAATAACAACCGCAAAGTGTTTATGCCCATTTCTACGGGCCAGATCGGTTTGATAGCGCACTTTAAACTGACGTTTGGAATGCAGGCCGGTCAACTCACCCTGGAGGTTTTCCAGGCTGGTGACAATTTCATCGTAAAGCGGATGATCAAAATCCTCAAACGCTTCGGGGGTGCCCTGAAAAACAAGCTTTTTGTCGTAAAGGGCCAGAATACGATTTGAGATAAAAAACACATCGGGAATATCATGGCTGATCAGGATGGCTGTAAAGCCGAATTTCTTTTTGTATTCGGCGATCATCCCGAGGATGGCATTCCTGCGAACCGGATCCTGGCCGGTGGTCAGTTCGTCAAACAACACGATTTGCGGATCCGTTACGAGCGCCCGGGCCAGTGCGGTTCGCTTTTGCATCCCGCCCGAGAGCTCTGATGGGTACCTGTGCGCGACATCCGCCAGCTCGGTTTGCTCGATGCGCTCCATTACCTTTTCTCGAACCCGCCTTTTACTGAGATGGGTAAATTTTCTTAAAGGCATGGCCACATTTTCATAGACCGTCTTTGAGTCAAAAAGGGCATTATTCTGAAACATATAGCTGACCTGCCCGAGGTAGGCATTCCATTCCTTGCGTTTCATCTTTTCGATCGGTTTGCCCCGGTACAGAACACTGCCTTCCTCCGGCCTCAGCAGACCGATAATGTGCTTGAGCAGCACACTTTTGCCCTCACCGCTTTTGCCGATGATTGTGGTAACTTGGCCTTCGTGGATTTGCAGGTTGACGCGATCCAGAATCGTCCGCTGACCGAACCGCTTGGTAACATTTTTGAATTCTATGATGGGTGGATTCGCCATAGCGCCTCTGATATACTTAAGCGGTTGAACATGAATGTCTTCTGATATTATCGTAATCATAAAATGAAATCATTCAAGACGCGCGATCTCCAAAATCATTGATATTACAGTGTAAGAACAATTCTTTTTATATAGTTATGTGGTTCGGCTGGGATTTTATCGGTTGGGCGGTTGTGCCCGTTAAAAAAGGAATTACATCATTTTTTAACCGGGTAACGGGCGCAACCCTTGTGTGATTACCCGGCTCCAAACAGGTTAGAGCGTCTGAAGCCTATGTGGAATGCATTTTAAAAAATTTCTAGGCTAACCATTTAATGGCTTTTCTCAGGATCTGCGCATAGATCTCCTCCTGGGGCGCCGGGCTGGCCTTGGGCACCCGGAAGGAATGATCACCGCCTTCTATCACTTCAAGATCCCAGGCGGTTCGCAGGCGTTCCAGAACCGCCGTTAGGGCATTCAGGTCACACAACGCATCGCGCGTGCCGGCAAAAAAGAGCATCGGAATCGCAATCTTGTAAAGATGCGCATCGCGCAACTGGTCCTTTTTTCCGGGAGCATGCAGGGGATATCCCAGAAAAACCAATTTTTTTACCGGAAGCAGCCCATCAGCCACCATCTGGGAGGCTACCCGCCCGCCCATGGACTTGCCGCAAGCAAAAATCGTTTCGGTACCGAATTCTGGGTGCGTGCTCAAAAAGCGATAAACACTTTGCCAGGTTTGAACCAACTTGGACTGGGAATCGGGCGTCTTTTTTCCCTTTTCTTTATAGAGGAAATTAAACCGCAACGTCAGATATCCCGAATTGGAGAGCCCCTGGGATATGAATTTAATCAGCGCATTATTCATATCATTGTTGGCACCATGGGCAAAAATCACACCGATCGTTCTGCCTGGATCAAAGTCCTCAGGGACGGAGACAACCGCGGAGACGCTTTCATCATCGCCCAGCGGAATCGAAATATTTTGAGTCATTATGCCCATTCTCCTATTTTTCTGAGACCTTTTTCAACCATCTGTGTATCAGCGCCATCTTTTGTTTGGTTTTGATAGCATCGGATGGTTCGGACTTGACAAATAGACAGTTTACATAAAAAATGCAAGGCTCACAATGTCAGATTTTAAAATCAACAGTTAGCAATGAGCACACAAATCTGATTTGAATATTAAGATGGTATAGCCGGAAAACTTTTTATTTTTTTCTCTGTGTGCTCCCTTCGGTCTGAGCTCAGGGTCGAAGACTGTGATCTCTGTGGTGAATGTCTTTAAAGAGGATTTGCTTTTGGCCGAGTTTAAAATAAAACGGCTGGTATCCGGCGGGATGATCACCAATTATTTTTGTACGTCCCGCTGCCGCCATTGCCTTTACAATTGCAGCCCGCATTGGGATAAAGAATTCATACAGCCACAGACAGCGGAAGAAAACCTGCGTACCATCCGAGAGCGGGGATGTTCATCGGTGCACATCGGCGGCGGCGAACCCCTGTTAAGACCGGATGCGCTCGGAGAAGTTCTGGAGATCGCCAGCCAGGTCGGGGTGGAGATCGAGTATGTGGAGACCAACTCCGCGTGGTTCAAAGATCCGGATTCTGCCATCGCCATTCTTTCAAAGCTGCGCCAACAGGGTTTGCAGACCCTGTTGGTTTCCATCAGCCCCTTTCACAATGAATATACTCCCTTCTCCAGAGTGAAAGGCGTTATCGCAGCCGCCCGTCAGGCCGCAATCGGTATCTTTCCCTGGATTTCAGATTTTATCGCAGATCTATCCAGGTTGGATGGGGCCAGCACCCACTCACTAAAGGAATTTGAAGACATTTTCGGCCAGGATTATTCAGTGCGCCTGCTGCAGCGCTACTGGATCCATATGGGCGGACGGGCCCTTGAAACATTTCGACCCTATCTTGCCAAAAAACCAGCCACGGAGATTTGCGATGAAAATACCGGGGGCTGCGCCGCCGAATTATTAAACACCCAGCATTTTCATCTGGATCTTTTCGGAAACTATATTCCGGGGCTTTGCTCCGGACTTTCCATCAAAAAAGAAGATTTGGGCAAACCGCTTTCTGAAAATAAATACCCGGTTTTAACCACTTTATTTGATCATGGAATCCGGGGTATTTTTAAAATGGCTCAGGATATGTTTGATTATGCTCCCGCAAAAGACAGCTACATCAATAAATGCGACCTGTGCACCGAAATCAGAACCCTTTTTGTTCAAAACGATTTCGAAAGTCCCGCCGAGCTTAAACCCAGGCAGTTTTATATTAAAAAATAGGCGCCAATTAGTTCATCTGAACCGCTTCCCACCCAAGTATCATTAATTTGCGGGCAACCCCGCCGCCATAATTTCCAAATTCGGCTGTTTTCCGAATAACGCGATGACAGGGAATGACAAAGGAGACCGGATTCTGGCCGACTGCGTTGCCGACCGCGCGCGAGGCTTTCGGCATCCCGATGTGAGCCGCAACATCTTCATAGGAAACTACGGCGCCCAGCGGGATCTTGATCAGCGCTTCCCACACCTTGATTTGAAAATTGGTCCCGCTTAAAACTAGATGGAGCGGCGTCGAACGATTTCCGGCCGAAGGGTCAAAAATCCTTTTGATAAGCGGTCGGGTGGCATCTGGATTTTCAACTAGGTTCGCATTTTGCCATCGATGCGCCAAATCGTAAAAAATAGCAGCGCGATCTTCGTTTTGAACGAAACTTA
>JASFIU010000323.1:0-5702 GCA_050122495.1 Desulfobacterales bacterium
ATGTTAAGCGACGATTGGTTTTTCCAAAAAGAAAGGCGACCCATGCCGGGGCGCGATATCAAGATTCGATCGGGCGCGAAATTAATCCACCGAATGCATAAAGCCTCCGGCGGGCTGATCCGGACGGACTTTGAGGTGATCGACGGGGCTTTTGGAAAGGTTCATATTTCGGGAGATTTTTTCTGTTACCCCGATAGCGGAATTGAATGGCTCGAAACCGCCCTTGACGGCCATCCCGTCGGCCAGGTAGATGCCTGTCTAAGGGAATTCTATGACAAAAATCCAATCGAAACGCCCGGAATTGAAATCGACGATTGGCTGGAAGTCCTGACAGTTAAGCCTTAGATGGGGTTTTGAAACCAGTTCTAATAAAAAGGAGGGAATATGGCATCCGATCAAAAAGTGCTCTTAACGGCGATCCTGCATCATGACCAGTCCAAAAACCTGGATCAAATTCTGGCTCATACCAAGGAAACCGGATTTTACCGCGACTTTCCCCCGGAAGGCGCCGAGTTGGTCTCCTGGGTTGTGGCGATGTCTTTTGGCTTCATCATTCAGCTGCGGGTGGAGCCCGACGCCATTCGCAATGTGAATATCTTTTTTGAAAAAAAGGCCTGGGGCGCCTTCCGTTATGAGATCTATCCTTCTTATGATTTTGTGGCTGTGGCCGAGAAATTCAAGAAGGAACATCAATAAAAAGTGTCCGGAGGACACTTTTTAGTTAAGCGTTATTGGTTAATGGTCAGATTCCTTGCTCAAACAACGAATAACCAGTAACCGATAACTATTCTCCCGGTACGATAAACGGTCCGATCTCGATCAGATCTTTATTCCAATCTGCCCCGAACGATGCATTTAAAAATCCGCCCAGGCGGTCAAATAAGCGCTGCCAGTTTTCCTTGTGTTCCATGGTGACCACGTCTTCCAAAAAAGAAACAACATCGGCCATCTTTTCTTTGGGAAGATAAGCCCTGGCACCCAGGTCGAGGGATTTTTTTAAAGACGCCACGCTGAAAGCATGGGCGGTCAGCATAACGGCATCAATTTTTTTGGCAACACAACGCTCCAGCAAGTCAAAACCATTGACCCCCATGATATCCAAAATCGCCAGATCCGGAGTGTTGTTATTTAAATACACAACGGCGTCCTCATAATTCGACTTGGTGATGACCTGACACATGTCCAGCAGTTCCGTCAATGTTTCCAGCACATCGGGTTCGTCATCAACGGCCAGAATCATTTTATCTTTCAGAGGGCTTTCGGTGCTCATGGCAATACCTCCTTTCTAAAAAAAGTCAGGTTAAGTTTTGCCTATCTAATGTTGCGTCCCGCAATTAATTTACGAAACAAGATCGCATTATAGGCTTCTTGTTACTGGCCGACCCAGAGACAAGAGACCAGATGCCAGAAGCCAGTGGCCAGAAACCAGCGGCCAGTATCAAACCGCCATTAAGTCCTGATGGTCAAGCAGTTTCAAATGGGCCCCGATGGAGGTGACGATAATGGGAACCAGAGGGATTTCCGGAAAACCCAGACGTTTTAAAACCCGGGCACTGAGCTCCTTTGGATCTAAAGCATCGGATCCGGAAGTTTCAGCCAAAACCGCAGCGTGGATCTGTTGAAACCACTGCAATCCTTGATCCATAGACGGATAAACATCGGCGCCGACTTGAGGGTCATCCCAGGAAGCAATCAGGACCTGCAGCCCTTTAATCCCCCTTAATTTATTTATAGACGCAATTGAAATCGCCACATCCTCATAGATCGGTACGGTATCGGGCTTGGGAACGGCATCACCGGTGAATAAGGCCATGTCTTTGTTATACAAAAGAGAAATGGAGCCTTTTGAATGACCGGGGGTGTGGAATACCTCAAGTGTTTGGCCGTCACCGAGGTCCAGACAATCACCGTCTTTTAGGCCCCGATCGACTTCCACCGATCCCCCGACCAGTTCATGAAAATTTCCGATCGGCCGTTCCTCATATTGATGGTCCACATTTTCGATCCAGGGCCTGGCATCGATATGCGCAGCAACTTTACATCCGGTTTGGTTTTTAACCGCCTGGCCCCCGCCGATATGATCCGGATGGGAATGGGTAAAAACCAGGTTGGCAATCTCCCGGGGATCACGGCCGGCTTGTTTGATATAGTCGAAGATAATCGCCTCGGAGCCGGCAACGCCGCTGTCAATCAGGCATATCTGGTCGCCAAGGATAAGATAGGCAAAAACAAATCGATCCACGGTTTTGTCCGGGCCGATACGCAGTTTAAACGGTATTTTTAAGGCATGGATACTTTCGGTTACTTGCATTTTTATGCTCCTCAAAGGATCGCTCTGATCCTATTTTGATAGTAATTTTAAACCGATCACAAGGCAGGCCAGCCCGCCGATGCGATACAGGTCGACCGGGTTTTTCGGAATCCCGAGCAAGCCGGTTTGATCGATAATTAATGCGGCCGCCATCTGGCCCGTTAAAACAGAAGCAATCATTACGGTCGCACCAATTTTGGGTACCACAAAAAGGGCGGTTGTGACAAAGAAGGCGCCCAGGAATCCACCAATCCATAAATGCGGCGGGGCATCGACAATTTTAAAAAAGCTGCCTTTCCCGACGATCAGTGAGACGACAAACAGAAACACGGCGGCCACACTGAATGAAACACAGGAACTTTGAAAGACACCTACGAATCTGCCCAAAGCTGCATTGATGGGTGCCTGGAAACCGTTGCTCATGCCGGCAAAGATCGTTAGAATAATCAGACCTAATTTTTCCATAACTCCGTCCCCCGTTTAAATTTGATCGATTTACAGGTTGCTCATATGAGCAACGGGTGCAATTTTGTATTGACAAATTAATCAATACAATAAAAAGTAACTCACTGCAAGTTCGCAATTTTTCGATAAAATTGACACCTTAAATTTCGCTTATCGTATCCGAGAAAAAATTACAGCCGAGCGAAAGCCGCACCTGTGATGAAAGGAGATCTATACCATGACAATCCCGGATAAAATGAAGGCCGTTGTGCTGATGGGAAAAAATCAATTAGAGGTCAAAGAAATGCCCACCCCGCGGCCGGGACCGCTTGATGTTCTGGTCAAAGTCGAAGCCACCGCGGTATGCGGCAGCGACGTGGCCCTGATCGAAGAGCCCTGGGAAGCGCAGCCGCCCTATGGCACCTTTATTATCGGTCACGAATATGCCGGGATCATCGCGGCGGTGGGCGATACGGTAGATGAACTCCAGGTCGGGGACCGGGTGGCGGTTGAGGCCAGCCTGGGCTGCGGTCGCTGCCGAAACTGCCGGCTGGGCAACTATACCGCCTGCCTGAATTACGGCAATCTCAAGAGAGGCCATCGCGCCAATGGTTTTACCACCAATGGCGGTTTTGCCCAGTATGCCTTGAACCACATCAATACTGTCCACAAGATCCCGGATAGCATCGAATTTAACGAAGCGGCCCTGATCACCAATTTAGGCTGTGTGCTTTACGGTTTTCAAACCACCGGCGGCTATGTGGTCGGAGACAATGTGGCGGTGATCGGCCCGGGGCCGCTGGGTCTGGTATCGGTGGGCGTGGCCAGGGCCCTGTGCGCCAAGAAAATATTTTTGTCCGGAACCCGCGACAGCCGTCTCGAGATGGGCAAAAAAATGGGGGCCGACCGGCTCATTAATGTCAAAAATGAGGACGCCGTCCAAGTCGTCCAGGAGGAGACCGACGGTATCGGTGCCGATTTGGTAATTGAATCATCCGGGTCCGATCAGGGCATTCAAACCGCCATTGAAATGTCAAAACGCATGGGCAAAATTCTGCTGGTCGGATATCCTGAAAAGCCGGTCTCGGCCAATTTTTCCACCATGGGCTCACGCAATATCCATATATTTTCGATTCGGGGCGAAGGCTGGGCCAATTGTTCACGGGCGGTCTCGATGCTTTCCCAGGGGCGCATCTCATTAAAACAGCTGGCCACGCACACTTTTCCCCTTGATCAAATCGATGAGGCGTTTAAGACCTTTGTTGAAAGAATCGGAGGGGCCGTGAAGGTAATCGTGCATCCCAATGCCTAGTGTTGTGTCCCGCAAGTGATTTGCGAAACACGTCTATATTTTAGGTGTCAGTGTTCAGGTGTCAGGTGTCAGGGCAATGGAGATGCATTGAATTCTCCCCCGGTCATCTGTTTGCTGACACCTGACACCTGACACCTGAAACCATATTAATTATGACGTTTGCAAAATGTTTTGAAACCACTTCTAAAGGGGTGACGAAATGAAACATATCCTCAAGCTTGAAGACGGCAGGGTCGAACCCATTAAAGATCTGATGAAATCCAAAAAGGAATTTGCGCTGCGCCGCGTCCTTGTGGATGAGCAGATGGGCGGCGCCGAACACCTCACTTTTGGCTACGCAAGGTTTGAACCCAAAACATCGTACCATAAGAAACACATCCATCCCGATGCCGAAGAAGTCTTCTACATCCTGTCCGGCAAAGGCATCGGCGGCGTCGGGGATGGAACCGAAGAAATCGAGATCGTCGCCGGCGATACGGTATGGGTGCCCAAAGGCGCCGTTCACTGGCTGTACAACCCATTTGATGAAGCCTGTGAAATTCTCTTCATTTATGCTGCATCCTCCCTGGCCTCTGCCGGCTATGAAATTGTCGAGTAAACGAGTGTGATGCGCACACTAAAAAGGACAAATCTATGAATACAAAGCAACGTATCGGATGGATCGGCGTCGGAAAAATGGGAACCCCCATGGCAACCAATTTGCTCAAAGCCGGATATAAATTGACGGTTTTTGACATCATCCCGGCGGCGATGAAGGCCCTGGTTGACCAGGGCGCCACTCCGGCGGAATCACCCCTTGAAGTCGCCGATCAGGCCGATATCATCATTTCCATGATCCCCGATGACGCCGCTCTGGAGGAGGTATCGACCGGAACACAGGGGATTTTTCAATGCTCAAAACCGGGTCTCGTTTACATCGACATGAGTACGGTTTCGCCGGCGGCTTCTGCCCGCATCGGCGAAATGACCGCGGAAAAGGGTATTCAATATCTGCGGGCACCGGTTTCCGGCAGTACCGAATCCGCCGTTACTGCAGCCTTGACCATTCTGGCTTCCGGTCCGAAGGATGCCTTTGATCAGTGCCGGCCTATTTTTGACACCCTCGGTCAGAAAGTATTTTATGTGGGCCCGGGGGATCAGGGCCGTTACTTGAAACTTTTGGTCAACATGATGGTGGGCATTACTTCCGCCATGACCGCCGAAGCCCTTGTCTTCGGAAAACGCGGCGGAATTGAATGGGACCAGATGATCGATATTATCAATAATAGTGTCGTCGCCTCGCCCTTGATTGAATTCAAGGTGCAGCTCCTTAAAGAGCGCGGCTTCGCCCCGATGTTTACCGCCGCCCAAATGGCCAAGGATTTTGATCTGGCCCTGGACAGCGGACGCAAAACAGATACGCCCATGCCCCTTACGGCTCTGGTGCGCCAACTATACGGGGCCATGAAGGCCACCGGTAAAGGCGAACTGGACTACTTCGGCCTGGTGACTTTGATCGAGGAAATGGCAGGCATCAAGAACTAAAAGGTTTCAGGTGTCGGGTGTCAGGTGTCAGATAACAGATGACAGAAGTCAGATGACAGAAAACAGAAACAGTCTGCCCTTTGTCCTCTGTCATCTGTTTTCTGTACTTTG
>JASFIU010000324.1:0-5671 GCA_050122495.1 Desulfobacterales bacterium
GCCTGAGGTCATCACCCAGATCGAGCTTGTGGGGGTACGGGATTATGAAATCGCCATAGAAGTATCCGAAGAAAATTTGCGCCGCTATGGACTTTCCTTTGACCAGGTTGTCAGTGCAGTTAAAGCAGGAAGTATTGACTTGCCGGGTGGCAAGATTAAAACCGATCAGGGAGAGATTCTGGTAAGGTCCAAAGGGCAACTTTACACCGGCAAGGAATTTGAATTAATTCCGTTAATAACCCTACCGGATGGGACCGTCGTGCGGCTTGGACAGGTGGCCGAAGTTATCGACGGATTTAAGGATGTTGATATCAGGGCCCGGTTTAACGGAAAGCCGGCCGCTATCGTTCGGATCAGCCGAACCAGCGATCAAGATGTTATCGAAATCGCCGACATCGTGCGAAATTATGTTGCCCATCTCAGGCCTAAAATGACGGATGATATTGAGCTGGCCATCTGGGGCGATCTTTCAGTTCTGGTGCGAGACCGAATCGATCTGATGCTCCGCAATGGTTTTCAGGGAATTGTACTGGTTTTTATTGCCCTGGCGCTGTTTTTAAACTTCCGTCTGGCATTCTGGGTGGCTATCGGGATACCGATCTCATTCATGGCTGCATTTCTGGCGCTCGACGCCTTTGATCAAACCATTAATATGCTCTCCCTTTTTGCTTTCATCATGACCCTGGGTATTTTGGTGGATGATGCCATTATTGTCGGTGAGAATATCTATAGACACTATCATCAGGGCAAATCGCCTTCGGCGGCAGTCGTCAATGGTTTAAAGGAAGTCGGCGGGCCGGTTGTCATGGCGGTTTCAACAACGGTGGTTGCCTTTTTGCCGTTGATGTTTATCACCGGCATCATCGGAAAATTCATTGCGGTTATGCCCATGGCGGTTATCATCATATTGATCGTATCTCTGGGTGAAGCCCTGATTATTCTCCCTGCCCATTTGAACCACGCGCTAACCCAGGCTGAGAAAAGAAGCACTAAATTGGGTTCGTGGCATGAGCGTCTCAGAGGAGGTGTCGAGCGAATCTTACGGTTTGGTATTGAGCGGGTTTATACCAAAGCAATAACATACGTTGTTAAAAACCGCTATTTTACATTTTCCATCGGTATCGGCGTTTTTATCATCAGTCTCGGTGTTATCGCCGGTGGATATGTGCCCTTTGTATTTTTCCCAAAAGGAGAAAGTGATTGGCTCGTCGCTGAATTAAACTATCCGCTTGGAACTCCGGTCAGTTTAACCGAAAAGACCATTCAGCATCTCGAGAACAAAGCGTTCGACCTGAATAATGAATATTCGGAGTTTTCAGAGGCAAACGGTGACCTGGTTAAAAACACATTTGCGCTGGTGGGGCTGATTCCGCGCCGTGACTGGAAGCCCCCCGAAATCGGCAGTCATGTCGGGGAGGTCTGGGTTGAAATGGTAACCTCCGGAGAGCGCAGCGAGATTTCAACCCAAAATGTCCAGAACAGGTGGCGCCGCCTGGTTGGTGAATTACCCGGCGTCGAAAGGCTGGCCTTTTTTACGCTGGAAGGGGGACCGGCCGGCAATGCCATTGAGATTCAGCTCAGCGGCCGGGACTTTGACCAGCTCAGTCGGGCGGCCGACGAGTTAAAAGCTGAGATTAAAACCTATCCCGGTACCTATGATATCTCTGATAATTTTAAGCCCGGCAAACAGGAAAAAAAGATCCGCGTAAAGGCAGGGGCCCGCTCAATCGGCATTACCATGCGGGGGCTTGCCAGACAGGTGCGCCAGGCCTTTTACGGTGAAGAGGCCCTGCGCATTCAGCGGGGCAGGGATGATGTCAAAGTAATGGTACGATATGCGGATAAACAGCGCAGCAGCCTGTCGGGGTTTGAAGAAATGCGCATCCGCACAAGTGATGGACAGGAAATTCCGATCGAAGAAGTCGCCGATATCGCTCACGGCCGAGCCTATTCGATCATCAATCGCGTCGATCGCATGCGAACCGTAACGGTCACCTCAGACATCGATGAAACCACAGCCAATGCCAGCAGAATCGTGGCGGATCTGAAAGCCAATTTTCTGCCGAAACTCGTCGAGCGCTATCCGGGCGTTAGCTTTGATCTGGAAGGGCAGGAGAAACGAACCCGGCAATCCATGGATGATCTTAAAATGGGATATTTACTGGCGATGATGGGGATTTTTCTTTTGCTGGCCAGCCAGTTTCGCTCCTACATCCAACCGGTCATTATTATGATGGCCATCCCTTTCGGTCTGATCGGCGCTGTTTTCGGCCATCTGGTGATGGGGATGGAATTCACCATCGTCAGTATTTTTGGAATCGTTGCCCTTTCTGGAATTGTCGTCAATGATTCCTTGATTTTAATCGATTTCATCAACCGGGCGGTGCGCAGCGGTGTGGATATTGAAACAGCTGTCGTTGAATCCGGCAAAGTCAGATTCAGACCGGTACTGTTGACCTCGGTTACCACTATTGCCGGGCTAATGCCGATTCTTCTGGAACGCAGCTTCCAGGCCCAGTTTCTAATCCCAATGGCAATCAGTATTTGCTTTGGATTGCTGGCGGCGACCTTTCTGACACTTCTTTACGTGCCGGCGCTTTACCTGATCGTTAGAGATGTCCGCAATTCAGTTGTGTCCAGATTTCAGCGTCCGGAAGAGGGGCCTCAATTAGCCGGTAACAAAGGGCAGGATGGCGGTTAGCAGAAATCTGCTGACAGAAGAAAATGGAGGTGCATCATGCCGCATGAATCTCTGATTCCGAATATAAAAGCCTGTGTTTTTGATGCTTATGGAACCTTGTTTGATGTCCATTCCGCTGTTGGAAAGTATAGCGAACGCCTTGGCGATATCTCCGACCAGGTATCGAGTATTTGGCGCACCAAACAGCTTGAATATACCTGGCTTCGCAGTTTGATGAAAAAACATACCGATTTTTGGCAGGTCACCCAGGATGCCCTCGATTACGCACTGGATGTTTTTAATATCATCGACAAACAATTGAGAGACGATCTTATCAACGCCTATCTCGAGCTGGAATGCTATCCTGAGGTGCCGGATACGCTCGTAAAATTAAGAGACAGCGGCCGGCAGATAGCGATCCTTTCCAACGGTTCACCGGATATGCTTGAAGCTGTGGTTAAAAGCAGCGGGTTGGATGATTTAGTCCAGATCATACTGTCGGTCGAAATGGTTGGAATTTTTAAACCGGACCCGGCTGTTTATCAGCTGGCGGTCGATCGGCTTGGGGTAGCGGCGGCAGAGATTGTCTTTATGTCATCCAATGCCTGGGATGCCGTTGGCGCGACGGCCTTCGGCCTTCGAGTCGCATGGATAAATCGGTTTGCTCAGCGTCCGGAACGGTTGCCTTTTCAACCTGATATTGAAATCAAAACCCTGGACGAATTGCCCGGCCTATTAAGCAAGTAGCCACGGCTCAGGCGGGTATTGGATTTTTTGTAATATGAAGTATAATTATGCCTTTAATATCAATCAGAAAAACTTAAAATGAAAAAAATTATAAGAGAAAGAACGCCATTATACATCTCTGATGCTAAAAAATGTGCCAGGCAAATGGTCCGAGAATCTTTGGAGGGCATTTTGGCAGGTGAATATCAAACCCCCTCACTTGAGGAGATGATCTCTATTTTAGAACGGGACTTTGACCACTCATTTGATGAGTTCATGACACGACGCAAGATTATGAAATCTCACGTCGACTGGAGTGAAGATCAAATTGAGTCTGAAATAGAGATGCAAAAAAGGCGCTTTGAAAACGAGCTTGGGGTGAACCTCAGGGTGGCCGCATTAAACACTATTGAAGAAATCGAGAAACTGATAACAGGTTTAAATAATGCTATAAAGAAATGGAAAATTGAGAACCTTTAGTAAAGCGGATCCAATAACTCGTTATATGAGGAATAAATTTATCTCGTATAATATTTGGATACCTCCAAAAAATCGGTACTTTTGAATTACTGAAAAACTTGTGATAGCCATTACATGTCCTTAAAATAGCCAAAGTTGTGGTCAATATATCACCACTTGCCCCATTCCTAAATTTGCTTGACTAAATCCATTCTATTTGGGTATAGATAATCACATATTATTTCTGAACCGACGAATCCACCTGACCTTAGGCGGATCTCCATTTCCAGAATCTCAACCGATTTCTCACCTGATTCTTGCGCTCCATAGAATAATCACCATGCTAAGCCCCCCTGTTTCAAATTTTACAAAATGATTTGTTTTTGAAAACCATTTTAGATGAAAGGAGGCAAATCAGATGAAGAGGATAAGCATAATATTGATAATTGGCCTTGTTTTGGTTGCATGCGGGGAACAAACAGAACCACTAATGCCACTCGATAAGGGGGCACCAAATACGGTAACATTGTCTAACGGGGAAGTTGTTTATAAATTGGATGGAGAATGGAGTTGTGTTCTCAAAACTTCGAAGTTCGAGGAAGTTGAAGATATTATTAAAATATCACAAGATGGTAATACATTTGTTGGAACTTACATAAAGGGAAATCAATATTTGTTTGCAGGTGATGAGGCAATAAAGGGAGAGCTGGAAAAAAATGGATTTATATCTGTATATATAAATACAGTAAATGCATGGGGAAGTAAATCATCAATGGGAGAAGGATCATCTGGAGTATGGAGACCTGCTACCGCAAAAATCAGCGAAAATTGTAATTAAATTATAACCAATGCAAAGGTGACAGGGACTAATTTTAATTTAACTTTGAACAGAAAATAACCATAAAGAAGCGGGTTGTATGGACCTTACTTAACAAGTGAATAAGACGATGTCGTGTAGAATGAACAGAAAGTTGTAATATCTGGTACTCTCCAACATATTCAAACTTTTGAAATCCTGAAAATATTGTGATATCCGTTTCGTATCTGTAAAAATCCCAAAGTTGCGGTATTCTCATATCAACAGTTTCAGAACCTGCCTTTATTATTGACTAAACCCTAATGATTTCGGTATAGATTTACATAAAATATTTCTGAATTTCCGATTACAGCTGAGGCGGTTCTGCAATTAAGAAATCGAATCCGGTTCTCATCTGATTCTTGAAATCCTTCGGATAGTCCACATAATAAGTTCCTTTTTTCCGATCTTAAAATTCTATTGTCATTGAATATCTGCTTAAGTGAAAGGAGGTAATTATGAAAATTAAAAGACTAAACGGAATTATATTTTTTATATTTGCCGTCATTCTCATTTTTATTACAACCATTAGCGCTATAGCTGGCGATCTAAACGTCATCGGCCATAGAGGAGCAGCAGGACTATTACCGGAAAATACTTTGGCAGGATTTAAAAAGGCAATGGAACTAGGTGTTGATACTATCGAACTGGATATCCGTCTTACGTCTGATAATGAAGCGGTTGTTTACCACGATTCTAGATTAAAGCCTGCAATTACGAGAGATGCCAACGGAAAATGGATAAAAGAAAGACTTCTTATTAAAGAACTAACACTTTCAGAAGTTCAATCTTATGATGTTGGAAAGCTGAATCGTTGGACCAAATATGCAAATAAGTACCCGGATCAAAAAGCTGCAGATGGCGAACGCATCCCAACGCTACGTGATGTAATACAGCTAGTAAAGAGGACAGACGACAAAACACATTTATTCATTGAACCTAAGTTTTCT
>JASFIU010000325.1:0-5665 GCA_050122495.1 Desulfobacterales bacterium
TCAGGGCTTTTGAGGATTTAAATATTGACCCCGCAAAATTCCCGGCGGTGCTCAGGCTTGCGGGCGTACACGACGCTGAAGCCAGGAGATTATGCACCGCAGCGGGGCTTGAATACCATGGCGACGATATCACCATGGAAGATACAGCACGCATCATCGTTGAAAAAATGAGAGAAGCGTTTCCCGAGGAGGCTGCTTAGAATGGCGATATTGGTGGACAAAAATTCAAAGATCGTGATCCAGGGCATCACGGGTCGCGAGGCATCGATGGTGACCCAACATGCCCTGGCATATGGAACCAAAATCGTGGCCGGAGTTACCCCGGGCAAAGAAGGCCAGAACGTTGAGGGCGTCCCGGTTTTTGATACCCTCAAACGCGCTTGCAAAGAATTCGAAATAAATACCTCCGTTGTCTACGTCCCGCCTGCTTTTGCAAACGATGCCGTGATGGAGGCCATCGGGAATGGCATACCGCTGATTGTGATCATGACCGAAAGAATTCCGCAACAGGACGCTGTCCGGTTTCTATCAGCTGCAAAGGAGAATAACTGTACGGTCATCGGCCCGAATTCAGTGGGTGTCATCACCCCGGCGGACAAAGTAAAACTGGGCGCCATCGGCGGCGACAACGCCGAACGATGCTTTGTTCCCGGTAGTGTCGGGGTTATTTCACGCAGCGGCGGCATGACGGCCGAGTGCGCCTGGATGGTCAAGCAGGCGGGTTTCGGTGTCAGTACGTGTGTCAGTATCGGGGGCGATGCCTTCATTGGCTCCCCGCCAAAAAAGATTTTGGGCATGTTTGAGCAGGATCCCATCACAAAAGCGGTTGTCATGTGGGGCGAACCGGGGACCGGCTATGAGGAAAATGTCGCTGATTTCGTCATGAATAAAGGTTTTACGAAACCGTTGATCGCCTATATCGCCGGAAGATTCGTCGAAGAGATGCCGGAAGGCACCGTTTTCGGGCATGCAGCCTCGATCATCGAGGGTGGATCAGGAAAACCATCAATCAAGATGGCCCGTCTCAGAGAAGCCGGTTGCCATGTCGCCGAAAATTTTAATGATATCATTCCCATTTTGCAAAACGCCATGTCCTGAGCAAGTCAACGATCGATGGAGGAAAGCCATGTTTCAGTGTCATAAATTTCTAATCAGTATAATTTGCTTGTCTATTTTTGCATCGACCATATCCTCCTATGCCGAAGAAGAAATTGAAGATTTAATTGATGTTGCAGAATCGAAAGGGAAAATTATTGCGATTATCGAGGGGGGAAAGACAGTTGTCTTTGATCTTCAACCCAATGAGAAGGTTTTATGGAGCGGCTCTAGAGGTCATTTAGGTGCATTTTTGACCGATCAACATTTTTTCGTCATATCCACCTCATTAAATGCCTGGCAGGCATTGCCTTTGAGGGTGGACGAATCAGGGAAAGGGGTTGCGTCTATATCACCGTATATTGCTTTGCTGGTTACCAAAGACCGTGCAGTCGGATTTGATGCAACCGCCAACCGATTTATTGAAACGCTTCTTCCAATTCAGGATGAGCTGCTTGCAGCGGAAGTAGAAAGATATGTTGCTGTGGTGATTACATCCAGCCGAGCATTCGGTTTAGCAGCAGAATCTTCGGCTTTTATTGAAATTAACCTGCGATTGAGTGAATCTATAGAGGAAGTAAAACTGACATTTCGTAAAGCAACGGTTCGCACCTCTGATCGTTTGCTAACCTTTGAAGCCACGGGTTCGACATGGAAAGAACACAGACTTTACTGATCCTTTAGCTGACACATCATCTTTTTCACACCGAGCGACTATATCGTTCGGTTTCTGTAAAGCTATCGTGTGCGAAGTTTACAAATGTTTTAATTTACTTTCCAATCCACTCCTTTGATAAACTGACGGCAGCCACGGCATCAGGCCCGTAAGCATCCGCACCGGCATAGGCACTTACCTTGTCGTCAACTGCGCCGCCACCAATCATGATCTTAACCTGGTCCCGTAGTCCTGCATCTTTGATAACCTCAACCGTGTCTTTCATGGACTCAAAGGCCGTGGTCAGCAAAGCACTCATGCCCACCACCTCTGGCTGGACCGCCTTGATGGCCTCAACAAATTTCTCGGCAGGCACATCCACGCCCAGATCATGAACTTCAAAACCATTGATGTCCAGTAGAAATACGACAATGTCCTTGCCGATATCGTGGATGTCGCCCTTTACCGATCCAATAACCACCTTGCCGATGGCCTCGGCCTTTTCGGTAGATTCTTGTTTTATATAGGGCTTTGCGATTTTTGATATCTTTTTCAACATCTCACCGGCCATGATCAATTCCGGCAGAAAATATTTTCCTTCTTCAAATCTTTTGCCGACAATTTCAAGGGCCTCCCGGCAGCGCTCTAAGATTGCTAAAGGATCCTGTCCGCTATCCAGCATCTTTGTTGCCAGATCGATGGCGTCCTGCTCACGCATGTTGGTCATGGCATCAACCAATTCATTCGACATTACTTACCTCCTCATATTTATATGACTGCGATCATTTATAGATTCCATAATCTTTTGAAAAATCAATCATGGCTTTCACATTTTCGGGTTTGGAACCCTGCATACCGGCGCCGGTGGTAAAGATAAAGCCACCGTCCTTGCCGGCTACGTCGATAAGCTCCTTGCAATAGGCTTTGACATCATCGGGCGAGGCGGTGCAGAGCAAAGACAGGGGCACATTGCCGGCAATGCAGGCCGTCGGCCCGACGATCTCTTTGGCCCGCGCCATGTCCGTAAGGTCAAACCACCAGACGACCTTCCCTTTAGGAACGTCAGCAATCACCTCGAGGCGCTGGTTATATCCACCTTCGGCAAACAATTGCGGGACCATGCCTGCATCCACCAGTCCGATAATAACTTTCCTGAGTGTCGGCCAGTAAAAAGTCTGAAACTGCTCGTCCGACATGAAGCCGTCGGCCCCTTTGTGCAGGGGCATAAACGGCATAATGTGGCCGGTAGCTTTGCAGGCGGCCACACCAGACTTTATCATAAAAGGCGTTATCCTTTCGCAGGCCTCGATCAGTTCGTCCGGATGGCGGTACATGTCCATCAGAATCTCTCGGGTGCCCCGGAGGCAGTCGCCGATCACATCGAAGGGCGCCTTGCTGAATCCACCTGAAAAGGCCGGGTAACCCCTGCCCATCATCTTTAGATTTAATTGGCGCACCGCATCTCGCCAGCGGATAGCTTCTTCACCGGCTTTTGCCAGGTTGCTGCCGGCGACCTGAACTTCTTGACCACCAAATGGAAATAATGCCGGTAGAATCAGGGGGATTTCATTGACCGGAGGCAACAGCGGCATATTTTGAAACGATTTTAAAGTTCCAAAGATACGCGGGAAGAATGTCCTCATAAAAAATCCGGTGGGGTCATCGATTAAATCCTCATACTCGTCGCCTTTCATATACTCTTTTTCTACATACTGGTATTCGCTTTGCTCCGACACACCGTGACCCGGCCACTGGCCGAGCTTTAAATCTAAAATATCCAATACCTTGCCTGGAATGACAGTCGTGGGGGCGTTGTAGGTATCCGGTGCAAAGTCGTTACAAAATTTCTCCCAGGCCCCACTCAAAGCATCGTAATCATACATGGCATCATACATGCTGATACCGCCATACTGCACCGGAAAGAAGCCGAGCGAAGGACAAATGGGAATTCTCTCGGGAGTCTTCTTGAGCTGGATCGCATCTTTTATCAGGGTAACTTTGGATTTATAGTCTTCTTCTGCTTCAGGACTCACAAAGGGGATACCTTCGCCGGAGATCCAGGTCTCAAACCGCGCTTCCTGTTTTTCATCCGCATCTGCTGCGGGTTCCAACCATCTATTTCTCATCTTCTTATTTTCCTTTCGATCAGATTACTTTTGATATCAAACCTATTTATAAAATGACAGTATCAACTTTTTTCGATGTATTTTACCCGCTCTAATCCTTCAATTCTCTCATCCGTCCAGCGACGCACTTTATATTCAAAGCGCGGCAGGCTGCCATGGGGCACCTCTTCGAGTTGCATACTGACCTGGGTCGTCGCTTTTATTTTGCGACCCAGTTTATTAAAAATAGTGCTTTTGACCTTTTCATCCAATCCCGTTTTTTTAAATTCGAAACTCACTTTCGCGATCTCCTGGCCGTTTTCATCAATAAACACCCGGCCGTTATATTCCTCGATCTCCTCAAATGAAAAAACGGCTTCGTCGACGGTTTGGGGCCAGACATTGGTTGCTTTAATTTTGAGCATATCGTCGTAACGGGCCACGGTACCGACCTCCCACAATGCCCGCGAAGTCCGGCCGCAATCACACAGATCATGGGGTAGCTTGTGCACGCGATCATTGGAACGAAACCGGATCAGCGGCATAGCGCTGCGCGAAAAAGTGGTGACCACCGGCTCCCCCCATTCGCCGTCTGCCACGGGTTGATCCGACTCTTTATCCAGAATCTCAACCAGGGCGAAATAATCCGCCAAATGATAATAGCCGAATTGTCCATCCGGAACAGCGCCGTATTTGCAGGTGATGGCATAGTTTAAATTCAACTGGGTTGAACCGTAAATATCATGGATGACCGTACCCCAGAGGTCTTCCATTTTAAGGGCCCAGGGCACCGGGAAGGGTTCGGTCGAAAGGGTAATCCCTTTTAACCGTGGAAATGACTTGCGCGGTGTTAAGCCCTGCTCCAGACAGATCGAGGTGATCCTTGATAAATAGGCTGGTGTGGTTAAGATGTGATGAACATTGAAGCGTTTCATCGTATCGATTTTCTGGTTGGTATTAAACACGGCCAGCGCTAAAGGTGTCGCACCGAAAATCCGCAACCCTTCATAGGAAAGCATGCCGCCGGTCATGGTGCCCAACGGGTAAAGCACAGCGGAAAAATTACCCTCGTCCAGCCCGATGGCCGCAAAATGGCTGGCGGTGGACGCATTGGCTGCCCAAATGGATTCATCCTCGTGGCAGTGGACTTCCTGGCCCATACCCGAGGTGCCGCTGGTTAAATTGATGCGCCGGATCTTTTCGGGGGACACGCAAACTCGGCTGCCAAAGGGTGGATTTTCTTCCTGGTCTTCGATTAAATCCTGTTTTCCAATAAAAGGAAATCGAGCGATATCCTCAAGGGTCTTAAAATCATCCGGTTTGACGTTGGCGCGATCAAAGCGTTGCCGATAAAACCCACTCTGACGATAAGCCCGCTCTAAAGTTTGCTTTGTCTTTTTAAACTGGAGATTCTTTAGATCCTCGATAGACAGTGTTTCCAGATCTTTTGAAAAATAACGATTCTCTTTGGCTATCTGTTTTCTATCCATTCAAGTCACTCCATTAAATGTAAAACATATGCCTTTTCCAAGAGCGATCATCCATCAAACTAACGGTTTAATTTTAGGTGTCAGGTGTCAGGTTTCGGGTGTCAGAAAAATTCAGGTGACAGGAGCAGTCTGTTTTCTACCTTCTATTATCTCACCTTTGCTCGTTTTTATCTGACACCTGAACACTGAAACCTGAAACCATAGATATTATGCTGTTCAAAGAACTTTTATTGATTAGGATATACCACACGACTTTTGTAACATTTCTGAGAGACATGGCACTAAGCGCCCTCATCCTTATAAACCTTGCAAAGAAATGC
>JASFIU010000326.1:0-5660 GCA_050122495.1 Desulfobacterales bacterium
CCGACGCTCACGATCGGTAACCGAAATGTCGACTCCATCTCTCCTTTTCCCGTTTGCGGCAATACTGAAGTCATCGGTTGAATAACGGCCACGTGCCGCAACCGCCCTTTGATTGTCTGCTCCCGTTGGCTGAAACCGGATCTGTATTCGGACCTGCTCAACCGGCCGATCGAACCGATCCAGGTAGGCATGCACCCGCGCAATGGCTTGCGGCGTGTCAACAATAACCAGCGAATTTATACGCTCGCTGACCGTTACAGTCCCTTCCGGTGACAGCAGCGTTTGAACTACCGGCGCCAGCTCCGCAGCCCGGCGATATTGCACGCGCACGACGTCCACCTCAGCGGCCGGTGCAGTACTAAACAGCAGCACAGCGGCTAAAATCGGACAGAAAAACGTAACGGCCCAGGGGCTGATTAATTCTCGAAAACGCATCATCCTTCCCACTTTCCATTCGGTAACCATCTGTAAATAATTTTATCACGCCCATGGCCCAAGATCAAATTTGGGTAATCAAGAACGCGGATGAGCAGGATTTAAGATTTCATATGCATCGTTCTCGTTCTCGTCGTCGTCCTCGTACTCGTTCTCGACACAAAATTGCACAATGTCTTCATCATCCTCTGGTTTGAGATGGGCTTGAGCAGCCACTATGCCCGTTATCGAATTTTACCGCCAAGGCAGTCCAATAAAACAAACGCGGCGGACTGATTTCAGCCCGCCGCGCTGTTGGCAATCTCATTGTGAATTAAATAATCCCGGTTTTTACAGCTCCATCCATCAGTTCGTCTTGCTCACGCCGACCGAGACCGAAAACCCGGTATCCGATACTGAGGCGGAAGCGGTAAACTCGTCTTCGGGCTCCGAATAACTTTCGGCGCTGCTGTAGTAATTGTTAACCTGATTCACCACCGAGTGGCGATGCCGCTTGAAGAACGGTCTGGGGCGACCATGCCGGTAGACCGGTCGATGACGCCAGCGTCGAAATTTGGGCCGATGCCGGTACGGTCCGCGATAGAAATGACGTTTGTGGAACTTTGGTTTGAAGCGATACGCCGGGCGGTAATGATCGCGCCTGTGGAACTTGTGATTGAACCTGGGACCCGGGCGATGAAAATCACGCCGGGTGTGGCGGCGTGGATCGTGCTCGCGGACACGATGACGGTCAACATCCCGATGTCCGGGTGGATTAAATTTTTCAAAACGGCCGCCTCGATCCGGACGGCCTGCGCCGCCCTTTTCGCGTTGGGCCCAGGAATTACCGTTCAGGGCCATAACGACGCCAATCAATACAACGCTGATGATGATCTTTTTCTTCATGGCTTGCCTCCTTGCTTTCAAGATTGACAACCGGGTGATCGGGTTGTTTAAACTGTAGGACGCAACCCATTTCTAAAAAGTTTACAGAAAATAGAATCGACGCAGGATGTTGAAGTTTAGGTGAAGAAATGCTAAGGCCCATTTGATTGAGCCCCGCGGAATGAAAAATTCGCATATTTAAATGGCGTCCCGAAGGCCTCGGCGGTATGGTCTACCATCGTCTTTTGAAAGGAGATCCAGGCATGGAAGCAGAAAAATTGGATTGGAAAAATTTGCCGTTTGGATATCTGAAGACGGACTACAATATTCGCACTTATTATAAAAACGGCGCGTGGGGCGAAATTGAGGCGTCAACATCTGAGTTTATTGATATCCACATGGCCGCGACCGCTTTGCATTACGGCCAGCAGGCATTTGAGGGCATGAAGGCTTACCGGGGAAAAGACAACCAGACCCGCCTGTTTCGCTGGGAAGAAAACGCGAAACGATTGAACCGATCTGCACAGGTGTTGCTCATGCCGGAGATCCCTGCGGGCCATTTTAAAAGCGCGCTCGATCTGGCCGTCCGGAAAAATGTGCGCTTCCTGCCGCCTTACGAATCCGGTGCGTCTTTATATATTCGTCCGCTGTTGATCGGCACCGGACCGGAGGTAGGCGTCAAACCTGCCAGCGAATATTTATTCATTATATTTGTGACGCCTGTCGGTCCTTTATTGTCTGCGGGATTTATTCCTGTGGATTTTACCATTACATATGAATTCGACCGTGCAGCACCGCTGGGGACCGGTCATGTAAAAGCCGGCGGCAACTATGCGGCCGGTTTGCGCGCCATGAAAAAAGCGCAGAATGAAGGATTTGCTTCCGTTATTTTTCTGGATGCCAAGGAAAAAAGTTATATCGATGAATGCGGACCGGCCAATTTTTTTGCCATCAAGAACAATACGTACATCACCCCTCAATCCAGCTCCATATTGGCTTCAATTACCAATTTGAGTCTGATGGACCTGGCCCGGGATTTTGGTATGAAAGTTGAGCAGCGGCCGATTAAGGCCGAAGAGCTGGCCACTTTCGAAGAAGTGGGCGCTTGCGGAACAGGCGCCATTATTACGCCCATTAAAAAAATTGTGGATCAAAAAGCGGACAAAGTTTACGAATACTGCCAGGACGCAAAGCCCGGGCCCATCACGCAAAGGCTTTATGATACCCTGTTGGGCATCCAATACGGAGATATACCCGATCGGTTTGGCTGGATTGAAATAGTGGATTAAGGTACCAAAGGCATTCTCAGTACAGAAGTGACTTAAGAGACTAAAATGAGCTAAAGCGTTTGGCCTCACGCAAAGTCGCAAAGACGCCAAGGTTCTATTTATTTTTTAGGTTATCATTCTTGGCGACTTTGCGTCTTTGCGTGAAAAATATCATTTTTAATCCGGTTCAGAGCTGAATTTATATCCAACGCCGTAAACCGTGCCGATGATTTCCTTACCGGGAAGCTTTTGTGAAATTTTCTTGCGCAGGTTTTTAATGTGGGTGTCGATGGTGCGATCGTAGCCTTCAAAATCATATCCCTGGACCCGGTTGATGAGTTCATTTCTGGAAAACACCCGGTTAGGATAGCTCATCATGATTTTTAAAAGTCCGAACTCATTGGGTGTCAGGTTGAGCACCTGTTTGTCGATCATGACCTGATGGGTCTTATCATCCAGGGAAATCGAACCGACAACCAGATTGTGCGTCCGGGGTGCGGCATGCACTCTTCTGAAAACAGCCTTGACGCGGGCAACCACCTCCCGGGGGCTAAACGGTTTGCAGATATAATCGTCCGCGCCCAGCTCCAGACCCAGGAGCCGGTCGATCTCTTCCACCCGGGCGGTAAGCATGATGACGGGAACATCGGAAAACTTCCTGATCTCCCGGCATAATTCCATCCCGTCGGTTCCCGGCAGCATGATATCCAGCAAAATCAAATCCGGCATGTCTTTTTTGACCTGGGAGATAACGCGGTCGCCGTCGGACTGGGTGGATGTCCGAAAACCGGCCGATAGCAGATAGTCACAGAGCAGCCGACGGATCTTTTCTTCGTCTTCGACAACAAGGATGTGTTTGGCCGTCATGGTTCGTACCTTCTAAGTATATCAGAACCTGTCTCAAAAATAGTAAAAATCCTTTGGGAACACGACAAAAAAGAAGTGCTCAATCTGAACTAAAGTTTAAAACGGAAATTAGCCCATTTTAATATTGTTGCTCACGCAAAGCCGCCAAGTCGCAAGGAATGAAAAGAATGATAAGATATACCTTAAAAAGCCCTTTGTGTCTTTGCGCCTTTGCGAGAGGCCCAAAGCTTTAGCTCAATTGATTCACTGCATTTTTAATCCAATTTATTGCTTCACACCAGAGGTAGCTCGATTTCAATTCGAAGCCCGCCTGCAACTGCATTGGCGGCCCGGATTTCGCCGCCGAGGGCCGTCACAATGGTTTTGCAAATACTCAGCCCCAATCCGCTGCCCCCTTGATTGCGGCTTCTTGATTTATCCACCCGGTACAATCTGTCAAACAGGCGCTCCAATGCCGATTCGGGCACACCGGGTCCGGAATCCTCAAAGAATAATTTCCAGCGGTTTTCGGTGCGAGCCTGCCAGATTTTCAAGGTGCCCGGTGAATCCGTGTACCGCAAGGTGTTCTCCAGCACATTAGAAAAAACTTGCTGTAGGCGACCGGTATCGCCGATCACGGTGACGGGCGGGTCATTTGCTACATGGCTCTCAACTGTAATCTGACTTTCTTCAAACCGTGTTCGAAAATGCCGCAGGGCCTCATTTAAGACCAAGGCCGGATCGACCGGCTCTTTTTTAATAGAGAGAACCCCTGCATCGGCCAATGATAGTTCGTGCAGATCATTTACGATCTTGCTGAGATGACGGGCCTCTGAGCGCAGGGAATCCAGTGAGTCCCGGTTGACTTCGCGGACACCGTCCTGGAGGGCCTCGACCTCACCGCTTAAAATTGACAGGGGCGTTCTCAATTCGTGGGCAATATCGGAAATCCACTGCCGGCGCATGCGCTCATATTTTTCCAGGGTTTGCGCCATGGAATTAAAATCCGCGGCCAGTTGGCCCAGTTCATCGTTGGACCCAGCCTGGATGCGGGTGTCAAACCGACGGGATGCCAGGGCCTGGGTTCCGGACGTCAGCTTGCGGATGGGTGCCAATAAATGCCTGGATAAAAAAAAGGCTGCAATGGCAGCCAATACAAGAATACCGCCGCCGATAAGATAGAGCATCATGGATTGTTGTTTCAAGAATCTAACCACCAGTGGATCTGCCAGCTGTTCTCTTTTGTGAAGTCCTAACCAGCCTGTGGTTTTACCGGATACGGTAATTTCCTGCAGGGTATAGCTGTCAGATGAAAACCCGACACGTCCGCCGACGATATGCTGTTTGTCCACATCAAAAAGCGCCAATCTGCGGGCCAGTCGCTGAATACGCCTGGGCGGTACTGGCGGCGGCATGCCTTGGGCGTTACCCTCGGGTCCTTTGTTTGCGATTACGGGAGGTCGTGATGGGGGTTTGCGACGATCAAAAGCTTTTCGCGGCAGGCTGGATCGCAATATTTTCTCCCAGCGACCGGGATTTCTTTTAAGCGTTTGCCAGCCCTTGCGGGTTTGGTATTCGGCGGCCAGCGCGGCGACGACATCGCCGTATCTTTCCAGCTGCGATTTGTTGACGTAATCCGCAAAATTGCGGGCAACATAAAATCGAATACTCCCAACCATAAGCGCAACAACCACAAGGGAGGTTAACGTAAAGGCCACGAAAATTTTATAAGAAAGTTTAAATTTCATTGTTTGGAAACAAGTTATCCCGTTGAGCCCGTTGAGTCCCGCTTATAGCTGGATTGAATTCGGAAAAATGTTTGATTTTATTTTTTAACCGGTTAACAGGCCAACCGGTAACGGGCTCAACCTAGTATTATTTTCTATTATACTTTAGCACACATTTCAAACCTATTCCTCGCCCTTCACGACCTTCACATCGGTTCTTCATATTTTCTCCACAATTGCTCCCTACATAGAAATTGCCATTATAAATTATCAATTTTTTAATCTCTACAATCTCCACATTGTTTCTCCATATTTTCTCCATAGTTAATTGTTAGCTTAAGGGCAGAGTACACAGCAGGTTTCATCAAAATTTAAGATTTTAAACACAAACCATTAGGAGGTTATCATGAGAAAGATTCAAACGATCATCGTCGCGAGTGTACTGGTAATGGGTATGGCCCTTTCCGGACCGGTATTTGCGGACCGTCAAGGAAAAGACGGCCGCCGGGGTTTCGGGGTT
>JASFIU010000327.1:0-5655 GCA_050122495.1 Desulfobacterales bacterium
TCCATATCCTCAATAATTTAGATCCACCTGATTAGCTTAACCGTTTAAGCTTTTTTTTGTCAATATCGCTTCGGACTTAGATAATATGCTATTGACAACAAGACATTACATACGGCAGTCTGGCATCAAACTTATCGATTTCCAGAAACACTTCATATCAAACCGATCCGGATGGGCGCTTTGGCCCATGTATACAATGGAAACCCATTAGACTTAAGGGTGTTGCCAGGATAAGGGCCGAACCCAAAATGGCCGTGCCACGCAAATAGGGATCTTCAATAATGGAACAAAAAGCATATGATATCCTTATCGTTGGCGGTGGTGTGATGGGTAGCAGTATCGCCTATCATCTTTTGAATGATGGGCTGGACGGCACGGTAGCTGTCCTGGAGAAGGATCCCTCTTACGAATTTGCATCTACGCCCCGAAGTTTGGGCGGCATCCGTCAGCAATTCAGCACAGAGATCAATATTCGCATCGGTCTATACGGTATTGAGGCGATCGAGCGCTTTGATGATGAAATGGCCGTCGCTGGGGAGCGCGCGCATGCATACTATCACCCCCGGGGGTACCTTTTTTTAGCGGATGAAAACAATTGGGGGACACTCCAGAAGCAATACCGCCTGCAGCGTTCACTCGGGGTCGATGTTGTTCTCCTGACCCCGGAAGAGGTCAAGGATATGCTGCCCCACATGAATGTGGAGAGCTTGTTGGGCGCTTCTTTTGGTCGGCGGGCGGGCCACCTGGATGCATACGGCCTTCTGCGCGGATACCAGCGCAAGGCCAAATCCCTAAGCGCCCGGTATATCCATGCGGAAGTGGTCGAAATCCTCCGTCAAAACAACCGTGTGCACGGGGTGCGGACTTCAAAGGGAGATGTACTGGAAGGAACGTGCGTGGTGATTGCCGCCGGTCCATGGGCTGCGGAGGTTGGCGCCATGGCCGGGGTGGAACTTCCGGTGGAGCCTAGTCCTCAAATGGTTTTTTGTTTCGATCCGGCTGAAAAATTCGATTATGCGCTGCCCTTCACCTTTCACCCCCGCGGGCAGTGGTTTCGGCACGAGACCGGCAAACAGGTCGTCACCGGAAAAGAGCGCCATGAGGCGCCGGGTTTCCGGTTTGACTGGGATCGACAATACTTTCAGGAAGATCTCTGGCCGCGGCTTGCTGATCTGATTCCGTCTTTTGAGCACCTGAAACTGGTGCGGGGCTGGGGCGGGCTTTATGCCGTGAACAAATTAGACCACAACGCTTTATTGGGAGCGTATCCGGGTGTGGATGGACTGTATGTTGCCGGCGGATTCAGCGGGCACGGATTGATGCAATCCCCGGCAGTTGGCAAGGGCATGTCTGAATTGATCCGGACGGATCGGTACGAAACGATTGATCTGAGTCCCTTGGGTTTAGATCGTATATTCACGGAGCAACGCGTCCTGGAGGAGGCTGTGTTTTAAATTTTTGCGTGTGCCAACCATGGGAAAAGAGAGCATTTGAAAATGAAAAACTGGACCCCCCCGCAACACTGGCTCAAAATTTCCACCATTGATTCCCATACCGAAGGTGAACCCTTTCGCGTGATCACTGACGGTTATCCCGAATTGCCGGGCGAAACCATCCTGGCCCGGCGACGGTATGCGATCGAAAATCTGGATCATTTGCGCACGGCCCTCATGTGGGAGCCGCGCGGTCATGCCGATATGTACGGTTGTATTATTACCCCGCCGGTTACGCCACAAGCCGATTTCGGCGTATTGTTTATGCACAACGAGGGTTACAGCACCATGTGCGGCCACGGTATCATCGGCATCACCAAGGTGGCACTTGAAGCCGGTCTGCTGCCGATGACTTCACCGGAAACTCAGGTAAAAATCGACACACCTGCCGGGTTGATAACTGCCTATGCTCGTGTAGATGACGGGCGAGTACAAAGTGTCTATTTCCACAATGTACCATCGTTTGTCCTGGTTTTGGATGAAGCGGTCGACGTACCGGGCCTCGGTAAAGTACGTTACGACATTGCCTATGGCGGCGCATTTTATGCATTTGTGCAAGCTGAAGCGGTTGGGGTGCGCTGCCGCCCGCAGGACTTTCGGGCGCTTATCGAAAAGGGGATGGCCATCAAACGCGCCATCATGGCCAGTCGGCCGATTCCGCACCCCTTTGAAGCCGATCTCAGTTTTCTTTACGGCACCATTTTCATTGGTTCGCCCCAGGAACAAAGCGCCCATAGCCGCAACGTGTGTATCTTTGCAGAAGGGGAAGTGGATCGCAGCCCGACCGGTACGGGGGTCAGTGCCCGTCTGGCGATCCATCATGCACGGGGTGAGATCAGCCTGAACGAAGCGATCACGATTGAGAGCATTATCGGCAGTCGCTTTCGCGGGCGGGTCGTTCAGACGACCACCTGCGGTCCCCACCCTGCTGTCATTCCGGAAGTGGAAGGCACAGCCTATATCACCGGTCGCCACGAATTTTTAATTGACCCGGATGACCCGCTCAGAAACGGGTTTTTGCTGGGCTAAATGCCAGATCTGACTTGCTAGCCTTTTGTTTTTCGTATATAGATTGAGGAAAATTTGAATTCTGTACAAGCTTCATTTGTTAAATCGTACCCAATGATCAAAAAGAGAAAGGAGGTGCGCTAAAGAATTATTTGAAAGCGTCTGTTGGTCGTAACGTAAGGTGTATCTAAACCTGGGTTTCAACCAAAAGTAAAGGAGGGGATTTAAGATGAGAAAATACGCATTTATGATCACTATTACGATTTTGTGCTTATTTGTCGGATTTGGGGTGGCCAGTGCCGCAGATACATTTAAAATCGGCGGCTTGGTTCCCGTCACCGGAACACAGGCGGTGATGGCTGAAGATTTGGCTACCGGTCTTAAATTGGCCGAGGAAGAGGTCAATGCTGCCGGTGGCGTTCTGGGAAAGCCCATAGAAGTGATTATCGAGGACACTGAAACCCGGCCGGCGCCCGGGATGGATGCCGCGCGAAAATTGATAGATGTGGATAAGGTATCGGTTCTTACCGGCGGTTTCTCCAGCGGCGTATCCTTGCCCATCGCCAAGTATTGTCAAAGCAAAGGGATTCTTTATGTTGTTGCCGTTCCGACTTCTCCGCTCTTCGAAGAAGTCGGCGACTTCGTGTTCATGATTGACGTTCTGGATAAATTCAAAGGTACGGCCATTGTAGAGCTGGCCATGGGGGATTCGGGCAAAAAGAAATTTGGATTGATGTTTATGAACAATGCTTTTGGTATGGCCCTGAGGGAAGAAACCGTTAATAATTTAAAGGCCCAGGGCGCTGAGATTACCACCGATGTGGTTTATGAGTTGAACAAGGTAGACTACAAAGCCGAGCTGCAGAGACTGTTTGCCAAAAAACCAGAAGCGATCATCGGCACCTGGTATGCCAAAGAAGGCATGGTGACAGCCAAGCAGGCGTATGAAATGGGGCTGCTCAACGTGAGTAAGGTGCCCTGGTATTGTCCCGAGATGGTGTCAAGTTATGCAACCGCTATCAAAGAAATCCCCAAAGCCATTGAAGGCGTCAAAGGGCTTACGCCGCTGCCACCGGGTCTTCTCTATACGGAAAAGTTTAAAAAGAAAATGGGCCGGGATCCGATCACCGCCTATGCCGCTATGAACTATGATGCCGTCATTATGATTGCCATGGCCGCCAATTTTGCCAATTCCACCGATCCGGCAAAGATTCGAGATGCCCTGTGGAAAATTGATGACTTCTACAGAGGACAATCCACCGGAGGGGACAAACGCTTTGTCGGCGGCGGCGTGCAGGGATTTGGAAAATATGAACAGACGATTGTCAAAGGTGGGAAATTTGTCCCCTATAAATAATGTTGTAAGGCATCCCGTCTGAATTTAGATGATAATCAAATACCAAAATAGATGACCCCACCGGCGTTTTTAAGGCCGATGGGGTCATAATTTATTTCTTGATCCATATGGTTTATCGTTTTGGCGGCCAAGTGTGCGTTTTGGTGATGATTTGCAGCTTTTTGGATGAATAGATGGAGATTGCACAGATTCTCATAAATACGATGGTAAGGGCGGCCGAGTTGAGCCTGTTGGCGATCGGGCTGACAATGGTGTTCGATATATTGAAATTCGCCAATTTTGCGCATACCGATTATGCCGTTTTAGGGGCGCTTATTGCGTATGTATTTAACCGCATTTTAGGGTTAAATTTAGTTTTGGCGATCATCTTAGCGGCGTTTGTTACCGGATGGGTGGGCATCTTGATCGACCAGACGATTTTTAAGCGCCTGCGCAAGATTGGGGCTAAACCGGTAACGTTAATGATAACCTCCATGGGGGCTGCCATTGCCTTAAGAAACCTGAATCGACTGATATGGACGAGCCACACCAAGACCTATGCCATACCCCTTCAAAGACCCTTTGAAATACTGGGGGCCCGGATTACACCGCTTCAAATAGGGATCATTGTGGTCGGTTTGCTTTCAATGATCAGCTTCCACCTGTTGCTGCATCGGACCACCTTCGGCAAAGCGCTGCGCGCCATATCCGACAACAGTGATTTGGCCAATGCCTGTGCCATTGATTCTGAAAAGATGATCAAACGGATGTGGTTTTTAGCCAGCGCCTATGGCGTCATTGGGGGGTCCATGATCGCCATGGAGCATTTGCTTTATCCCCGGCTGGGTTTTGATATCATCATCCCGGTCTTTTGCGCCACCATTTTGGGTGGAATCGGCAATCCCTACGGCGCGATGTTGGGCGCCCTAACCCTGGCCTTCGCGGAAAACTCAATATTGGCGCTTGATTTCGCACCGCTAATTAATTTAGGCGGATTTTTTGAGGTGGACTCGATGCAAATCAGCACCGGTTATAAACCGGCGATCAGCTTTGTGATTTTGATCATTGTGTTACTCTTCAAACCAACCGGAATTTTAAGGAAAAAATAGCATGCCCATCATTAATTTTATTGTCTATCTGTTGACCATGATCGGGATATACAGCCTGCTGGCCATGAGCCTCAATTTTCAGGTGGGCTTTACGGGCTTAATCAATTTTGGTCAGGTTGCTTTTTTTTGCATCGGGGCGTATACGTCGTCCCTTTTGGTGGTTAATGCAGGAGTGCCGGTGGTCGTTGCTTTTCTCGCCGCCATGGCGTTGAGCGGCATTTTTGGTTATATCATGAGTATCCCCACCAAATCATTGAAGTCTGACTATTGGGCCATTGCCACGCTGGCCAGTGGAGAAGTCGTGCGGCTGGTTGCACTCAATGAAGCCTGGCTGACCGCCGGTCCTTTCGGGGTGATGGGTATTCCTCAAATTTTAAAAGATTTAATTTCCAAAGATGCCTATCCGCTATTTTACCTTCTTTTCGTAGTAATTTGCATCATCGTCGTTTACATTCTCTTGAGCATGCTGACAAACTCTCCCTTCGGCCGGAATCTTAAGGCCATCAGAGATGAAGAAGAACTGTGTTTGAGTCTGGGTAAAGACACCCAAAAATTGAAATTGCAGGCCATGATTGTTGCCGGAACAGTCGGCGGCCTGGCTGGAGCCCTCTTTGCTTTTTATATCCAATTTATCTCTCCGGAAAACTTCAAGCCTATCGAAACATTTCTGATGTGGGCCATGATCATCGTGGGGGGGCGGGGCAACTTT
>JASFIU010000328.1:0-5647 GCA_050122495.1 Desulfobacterales bacterium
GGCGGACGACGGTGAAATCCTGGGCACCGATGCAGATCAGTTTGAGAGTGATGATCGCTACCTTTTGCATTTAAACAACCTGATCCAGCAGCATATCGGGCTTGAGTGCACGGGTTTTATCCGCTTTCAGCTGGTGCCGGTGGGAGATAAACAGGTCCTGCTGATCGAATGCCAGCCCTATCCGTCGGCGGCATTTCTTAGAATCGGAAAAAATGAGGATTTTTATGTCAGAATCGGCCCCGGAAGCCGCCGGCTGTCTACCAGTGAAGTTCTTGCCTATATGAAAAATCGAACATTGCAACCATCATAATCTTTTTATTCGTTTTCGCACGCAGCAAAAGAATCATGGCCATCGCTACGATCCTCTATGCTTGACATCAACGAACAAAACCTTAATTTACTAATTGAAAGCTTGATATAGGTTCAGTGTTTCTTTTAGACCGAGTTTTCTTTCCAAATCTACGTCGACCTATTGATAATCCGATATAAAGTAGATGCTATGCGTTCAGCGTATTAAGCTACTAGAAATGATTATTTAGCGGGTCTGATATGACGTACTCACGAGCTGGATCCTAACTCTCACAAAGATCTTACCACGGCAACTCACTAGAATTTTCATTTACGATCTGCTGCCATTCCGAGCTGGTTTTGTTGAGCTCTCACTCTATAAAGCTTTCTTTTCTCCTTTGAAAAATCAGGAATCACTAAAACGAAAGGAGGTGTGTTATGAAAGCAGGCATTTTCTTTACAGGAACCGGGCCCATTCTTATTCTGACCACTTATGAAGCCCTGGACGATCCTAAATTGGTAGACAAGCTTACCCAAAAAGGAATCAAGAAGTACATCGCCTATGAAGTTTCCGAAGAGTTGGTGAAACAACGCTATGGAAAACAGTTTAACGTGATTTTGGGCGATCTGAAACAAACCGATGATTTGCGGGTACTTGATTACGACGGGCATCATGTCTTCTATAACTTTTCTCTGAATGAAATTGGCCAACCAGTCTTCCATGAAGCTTAAGGCTTATCCGTGATATGGGAAAGTTCGTCTTCCGCCCGGCGTATGTGCAATAAATATTAAAAAGGCTTATATGCTTAGGAGGTGAAAAAGTATGTATTTAAAACAAAAAGATATTTTTTGGGCGATGCCTAAGGATTTTGTGAAAGAAATTATGGGAATCTCTGTGACCGAATCCCATAAGCAAGGTGAATTGCTCTTTCGAGAAGGAGACCCGGCGAATGCGTTTTATGTTTTGCTTAAAGGTCGCGCCAAACTGAGCCTGGGGGAGACCGGACAGGTTGTTTATATCGTTAGCCATGCCGGGGAGGCATTTGGCTGGTCGAGCCTGATCGGCCGCCAAAATTTTTCTGCATCAGCAGAATGTATGGCGCCGACGAAGTTGCTCAAATTTGATAATGAAAAGTTAAAAAAGATTCTCGAAAAAAGTCCAGCCAATAGTCTTATTTTATTCAAACGCCTGGCTGAACTGCTAGGCAATCGTTTACTTCAAAGTTATACAATCATATCTTCCGTATCTCGAGCTGAATTCTCGCCCTCTTATGGTAGCGGCCAGGTTATGCCTTCGACAGAGACGCAATCCGAAACGTAATAATTTAAAGAATCTTTGTTCATATCTATTCAAATGCGGAGGCAAAAAATGTTTAAAAATATCATCATCGCTGTTGATGGCTCCGAGTATAGCCACAAAGCATTAAAATGTGCCAAATCTATAGCCGAACCTTTTGAAGCAAATTTGTGGCTTGTTCATGCTTTTTCCAACCCATCTGACTTTATAGGCTACACCGATTATGAAAAACTATTTGCCAGGCGCAAGTCCGCGGCGCAAGCTGTCCTCGATGATGCGCGACAGAAAATGGGCCCCACTTCTTTGGTTGTCAACGAGGAACTGCGCGAAGGCCCGGAGGCCGAGTCAATACTGAAGGAAGCCAAAAAATGCAACGCTGACCTGATTGTGATGGGAACCCGCGGGCATGGCACTTTGAAAGGCTTTCTGGTGGGCAGTGTCAGCCGCAAGGTCATTCACTATGCTTCCTGTCCGGTAATGGTGGTTCACTAGCATTGCGGTCAGGGTTGAAAAAGATGATGTTTGCCAGCATCTTTTATTAGGTTTCTGTGTCAACCGGATAGCTGCCCAGATATTTCACCCATTTCGCCAGAGCCTCCATTTTTTTCAAAACTTCGGCAACCGTGGCATCCTTGTCGGAACCTTCGAAATCAAGGAAGAAACTGTAGTTGCCCGGATCCGAGCGCAGCGGCATCGAGGCGATGCGGGTCAAATTGATTTGGGCGTCGGCAAACAGCTTGAGGACCGCATATAGTTTGCCGGCCTCATGCGGTACGGCAAATATAATGGATGTTTTATCTCCATTATCGGGGTGCGGTTCGCGGGCCAGGAGCAAAAAGCGCGTGGAATTAGAAGGCCCGTCCTCAATGCCCTCCTTGATAATTTCAAGGTCGTACAATTCGGCACACAAAGAACTCGCAATGGCCGCGGCTGCCCTGGGATTTTCCCGGGCCAGCATTTTGGCCGCCCCGGCCGTATCATAATAGGGGCGGGCCTCCAGTTTGTTGCGCATCAGAAAATCGCGGCACTGGGCCAGGGCCTGGGGATGAGAAAAGACCTGACGGATTTCACGATAATCCGTTGCTTCGGTGGCCAGCAGACAATGGTGGACGGTCACTTTGACTTCACCGATGACTTTAAGATCGGTGGTCGTCAACAGATCATTTACCTGGGTAACCGCCCCCTCTAAAGAGTTTTCAACCGGTACCACACCGAGGTCGAAGTGACCCTCTTCAACGCCGCGGAATACATCGATAAACTCCATACAGGGAATATAGGCCCCCTTTGGAACCAGCTGCCGGGCAGCCACCTCGCCGTAAGCCCCATGTTCCCCTTGAAATGCTGCCAGCGAGCGGTCTTCATCCTGAAGCCGCCTGGTTTCTTCGACGATTGTCTTGAGCAATTGTCGGGTAAAGGAGCTTTCGATCAAGTCCAGATTTAAGCGCTCCACCCGCGACAGCAAGTCATTCTCCTGGGCCGGGTCGTTTTGGGTTCGCTTGAATTTTTTTGAACGCAGCGCCAGCCCCATGCGTTCCTGGATCAAAACCAGCAGCTCCCGATCAATCTTGTTAATTTTTTTGTGAATATCTTCAGGTTTCATTTTTTACCCCTTTTCAGCCGCGAGTTTTCTTTGCCGGTTTATTGGGATGGCAGTTCGTTCATAAAAGACTTCAGCGGTCTGAGGCGCGTCATGATGTCTGAAAAAATAGCCGGTGTCAGGGCCTGGTCCGCATCGCACAGGGCCTCTTCAGGGTTCGGATGGACCTCGACCATCATACCATCTGCGCCGGCGGCGACCGCTGCCATGCTCATCGAACCGATCAGGCTGATGCGCCCGGTGCTGTGGGTCGGATCGATGATGATCGGCAGATGGCTCAATTCTTTTATCGCCGGGATGGCGCTCAGATCCAGCGTGTTGCGGGTATAGGTTTCAAAGGTGCGGATGCCACGCTCACACAGAATCACGTCCGGGTTGCCCTCGCTCAGGATGTACTCGGCACAGTTGAGCCATTCTTCGAGGGTGGAATACATCCCCCGTTTGAGAAGCACCGGGCGCCCGGACTTCCCGACTTCCTTAAGCAGCGAGTAATTTTGCATGTTGCGGGTTCCAATCTGCAGCACATCGGCAAACTCCGCCACCCAGGAGACATCCCGGGGGTCGACCACCTCGGTGACAATCGGCAATCCGGTTTCCCTTTTGGCCTTTTCCAATATTTTCAGACCTTCTATACCCAGCCCTTGAAAGGCATAGGGCGATGTTCGCGGCTTAAAAGCGCCGCCGCGCAGCATGTCGGCGCCGGCGGCCTTGACCGCCCGGGCGGTATCCAATATTTGTGCCTCGCTTTCCACGCTGCAGGGACCGGCAATGACGACAAAATCACGACCGATTTCAATGCCGTTTACCTTGACAATGGTACGCTGCTGTGTTTCCTGTGATGCGAGTTTAAGATTTTTCATGGCTACGATCCTTATCTGCTTGAATCCCTAAAGCAGTCTTATGGGTTTAAATGTTGCAAATTTAAAATCAAGAGATCTTCAATCGCTTTTTGTCATTTGGCAGATTCGTTTCGAAAATTTCAAGCTGCCGCTTCCCGTATACCAATGCGATTGTACTCCAGAGGCCGGATCTGTTTTTCCGTTAAAACTTGAATGGCTTTATCGTTGTCATTGAAACAGAAAATCATGGCCGTTTTGCCCAGATTACCGCCTGCACAGGCATAGCTGTATTTAATTTTAATGTCGGCATCCATTAACTTCTCTATCAGTTTCGATAATTGTCCGGCGATGTTCTCGATCTCCACGGCAACGACATCCTCAATGCGTCCGGGCATGTCTCTTTGCAGCAAGATCTGCCGGGCAGCTGCGACGTCAGAAACGAGGATGCGCAGTTCGCCGTAATACCCCGTGTTGACCAGGGTCAGGGCTCGGGGAGTGATGCCCTTTTCATCAAGGGCTCGTGTGATCGCATACAGCCTGTCATTGGAATTTTCGAGGGGTACTGTAATTTGTTTTAATTTCATAAAGGCCTCCTAATGGTGCAAAATTCAGGTGTTGCATAATAAAAAAGCCCCGAGATGTTTTTCTCGAGGCTGTTTCAAATAAAAAACCCCGAGCGGCTGATTAAGTCCACCCGGGGTGTTTAACGATTATAGGTTAACGTCAGACAACCGGATGGACGCCTCTAAAGCTAAAAAAGAAGCGTCCGAAAATAAAAAATAAATGGGTATTCGTATTCATCATCATTTTGTCTGCCTGATCGTTAATGCTTGTCTATATCTAATTTTTTCAATAACTGTCAACGCTTTTTTAAAAAATGGTCAAGTTTCAATTAAATGATTCTATAACCCAAAAGAAGGTAACTCAGCATCGTTATTTTCAGTCTCAGTTAAATTTTGGAGCATTGGAGTAACTTTCATTTTGGAATTTGGATTTCGGATTGAAACAGGATTGAATTTAAGGCTTAATGATTGCAACTATTTTTAAATCCAAAATCCGAAATCTAAAATCTAAAATCAGCATAGCTCCATCACTCCAAGGACCTATATTTACATCATTTGAACCAAACCTTCCAGGGCCAGCAGATATCCATGGGGCCCGAATCCTGAAATCTGAGCCCGAACGACAGCGGACATCATTGATGTGTGGCGGAAAGATTCTCTCTGGTAAATGTTGGAAAGGTGTATCTCGACCACCGGGATATCCAGCAGCGAAATGGCATCCCGGATGGCGATGCTGGTATGCGTATACGCTGCCGGATTAATAAGAATCCCTTGAAATACGCCGGGTGCTTGCTGGATTTTTTCGACAATATCCCCTTCCTGATTTGATTGGAAGGTCTCAATCTGCACGCCGAGTTTGCCTGCCTTTGAATTCAGTCCGGCATTTATCTCATCAAGGGTTTGATGACCGTATATTTCAGGTTCTCGCTTTCCCAGCATGTTGAGATTGGGCCCATGAATGACCAGGACGTTACGATCGGCGCTATGTTCTGCCATGAGGTTAACTCCTCTTCAAAGGTGGATGGTTGGATCAAAAGGCTGCTGTTACTTTTCTAGCCGTTGA
>JASFIU010000329.1:0-5640 GCA_050122495.1 Desulfobacterales bacterium
ATGTATTTGTCAAAGCCGAAAAGGAAATATTAGGCTTTGATCATGCCGAGGTGATGTCACGCGCCTCCCGGTTTTGGCGCTATCCTGAAACCCAATCAACGGCCATACGGTATCATCATCACCCGTTGCGCGCGGGTAATAACGAATTGGCGTTAATTGTGCACCTTGCGGATTATGCCGCTAAAAAAGCGGGCTTTAACTCAGATAATAAAGCACCATCGCCTGAAATCGACCCGCAAACCCTGGACCGCTTAGGATTTCAAGAAGACGATTTAAACGCGATTGTTGCCGAGGTCGCAGACGACGTAGTAAAACTCGTTTCGGAATTTCAATAATCCGTTCCCATTCTTTTAAAATGGGTTTTCAGGCCGCTTCTATAATCTTCCCCCGTACCAATTCCTTATAACTGTACTACATTCATACACCACTGGTTTCTGGCCTCAAATAGGTTTCAGGTGCCAGGTTTCAGTGTTCAGGATCTGATATGGAGAGGTTTCAGCCCTCTCGATTCTGACACCTGAAACCCGAAACCTGAAACCTTAAAATGCGGAGCGAAAAGACCAGCGACCCGAAGCCAGATGCCAATGACCGGAATCAGTCCTAGTTAAAAGGGTACGCCATGTCCGAATATGATCTAAATGAATTTTTAAAATTATCTTCGGTGCTCAATTATAACCTGAGTGCCGCATCTTTAAACCGTTACAACGTGTTGATGTATATCATCGGCGGCAAAACCTTAGATCGCGCTGTTTCCAGGGACAGGGAAAAAAAGGGTCTATTAATGGAAGCGCTGGGGTATCTTTTCAGTGCCTATCAGCAAAAGAGGCGCCGTCTGGGGCCCATGGCGGTACTGCATCCGTTGCGGGCAACGGCTTTATTTACACGCAATCAAGACCATTTAAATGTGGTCAGCCTGCTGAGCATCCTGTTTCATGATATTTTGGAAGATATCAATTCAAATGATTTTGACACCCAGCAGTGGCTAGATATGGAAAACAGGCTTTACAGCCTTCTGGAGCGCATGGATGAAGAAGATGAGTTAAAATTGCTTGATAATATCCTCTCGTTGACACGAGTCAAAACCGAATCTTATTATCAATATATCGGCCGACTGCTTGAAAACGCCAGCCAATCGCCGCAGCTGGTGCTTGTGAAATTAGCCGATCGACTCGACAACACACTGGATATGCGAATCGACCTGCAAGATCCGCTGGCAGGGGTCGATTTTTTTAAAAATATCTTCCAGCTGATGTATGTCAATAATTACCGCGGGTACATGCCCGCATACGACCATCCGCCGTCTTCGGCTCTAAACGGTGCGCGCCGGCTTTACCAGCTCTTTAAAAATACGGTTTTATTGTCTTTGATCCGACAGCACACAGCGATCGGCAATGAACGCGCTTTGCGAACTCTTTTTGAAGCGGTCTGTGATGCCAGTTTGCAGGAAGCGCAAAGGACATTTATCCATTTAATCGGCTACCACCTTAAGGACACGGCCGATCAACGCAGACTGCTTTTAGAAGCCATGGACTACTGTTTCAGCGGCAGAATCGATTTGGTGACCAAGCCGGACCGCCAACAGCTGCTCGACGGTCTTTTTTCAACCTATTTTGCCCACAACTCAAAAAAAGTGCTCTACAATCAACTTGATATTTTATACCAAAACAAGCCACTGATGATTCAGGCCACAATTGCCTTTGTGGTGATATTTCTACATTTTTTAAATGACTCTAAATATTATGTTCGTGGGATTAGTGCCGAAGGAATTGAGCCGAGATAGATTTGCTTCAGAAGTCAGAGGTCAGAGGAATCAGAGGTCAGAAGCCAGAAAACAGAGGGCAGAAGACAATCGAAAGGATCCAGGGGCTTGTTTTTCTCCATTGCCGGCAACCTATCCTCTGACATCTGTCTTCTGACATCTGTCTTCTGACCTCTGATTCCTCAGATTTCCAGATCGCTGAGGACCTTATCGCCAAATTGGGTCAATCGCATCGCCATGAGATGATTGACAATTTCAAAATCCCGCAAAGCTTGAGGGGACGCTTTTGGACTAGATAGCACCGAATTGCGGCTGTGGTAGGCCGCTCCATATTCCGGATCGATCTCTAGAGAGCGGTCAAAATCTTGAAAGGCCCGGGCAAGTTTTCCCAGCTTTTCATAGGCTAACCCGCGCAGGTGAAAGGCGCGGGCATATGTCGGCTCCAGCTTAATTGCCTGATTAAAGTCGGTGATAGCGTCCCGTGCGCTTCCCAATTTTAAACTGGCCGCACCGCGACATACGAAAAACAGTGCTAAGGTTGAGTCGTATTTTATTGCCCTCGAAAATAGCCCGAGGCTTGCTTTAAAATCCTTTTTGACATAGGCGGCGACACCTTCATCAAACATCTTTCTGGCAGCATATTTATTGGCCATATTGTTTTCCTCCGATATTCAGACATAGCGCTGCAAAATTCAGGTATTCATTCTGTCTTAAGACGGCACCATGAATTGTGAATCAAGGAACCGGCTGAAATTAATGATAATACAAGGCTCTCCGGTCTAAAAGTATAAACTAGTCACTCCTATCGAGATGTCAACAAGGATGAGTTCAAGTCATTAAATGGGCTTGCAAATGAATTCATGAATCAGCTATGTTCTTCATAGCTTTAACCAATATTTCAATAATGGGGGACAGGCATGAATGATAAAAATTTGCACAATCAACTCATTGTGGTGGATGGTTTAAACGTTTCCAACTGGTCGCGGGAAATTTTTGAAGATATGCAGAAAGGCGGCGTGACTGCGGCCAACTGCACTTGCTGCGTTTGGGAAAATTTCCGTCAGACCATGGACAACATCGCCATGTGGAAGCACGGGTTCAATCAAAATGAGGACCTTCTTTTGCAGGTCTTTTCAACCCAAGACATCCAAAGGGCCAAAGCCGACGGTAAGACCGGTATCATTCTGGGCTTTCAGAATGTTTCCGCCTTTGAAGATCGGATTGATTATGTCAATCTCTTTAAGGAATTGGGCGTGGGCATCGTTCAAATGGCTTACAACACCCAGAACCTCGTTGGCACCGGTTGCTATGAATCAAAAGACGGCGGATTATCGGACTTCGGCCGGGAGGTGGTGGCGGAAATGAACCGGGTGGGGATTATGTGTGATCTATCCCATGTGGGACCCAACACATCCAGGGATGTGATCGAAGTTTCGTCCAAGCCGGTGTGTTATTCACACTGTCTGCCCGCCGGGCTAAAAGAGCATCCCCGCAACAAAAGCGATGCGGAACTTAAATTCATCGCTGATTACGGTGGTTTCATTGGGGTAACCATGTTTTCCCCGTTTCTAAAAAAAGGACCCCATTCAACGGTAGACGACTATGTCGAGGCCATCGATTACGTGGTCAATCTAGTGGGGGAGAACTGCGTGGGGATCGGAACCGATTTTACCCAGAATCATGATCAGGCTTTTTTTGAATGGATCACCCATGATAAAGGCAGCGCCCGAAAGCTGACCGAATTCGGCGAAATTAAAAATCCCAAAGGCATCCGTACGATAGGTGAATTCCCCAACCTTACCGCTGCCATGCAGCGCGCCGGCTGGCCGGAAACGAAGATCCGCAAAATCATGGGGGAAAACTGGGTCGGGGTGTTAAAAGAGGCCTGGGGCGAATAAGTTCATCACGCAGGAAAATTCTAACAAACGTCTAAAGAAAGTGCAGTCATCTGATGGGGGAAATTATGGATCCATTTCAAGACTTAAAAAATCAACTCGTCTTAAACGCTGATCATCGCATTATGCTGGGTTCGGTTGCCATGATTCTGATGCCGGCATGGTTTTTTACCGGTATCGTCCAGCGGGTTGTCAAGGAAGCCGGACCTGAAAGCGCCGCAAAGATTTACTACGATGCCGGTTACGACGGTGCCTATCAATGGGGAAAGGTTCAGATCGAAGCCGGTTTGAGCGGGCGTGAAATTATGGAGCAGTATTTAGGTTCCATGTCCCATCGCGGCTGGGGGCGTTTTGAGATCGTGGAATTTGATGCAACCCACGGCAGTGGCCGGTTCCGGCTGTATAATTCAGCGGTGGCGCTAAGTTATGGCGTCGTCAACCAGGCGGTCTGTATCTGGGTGCCCGGCGCATTGGCGGGGGCCATGCAGGTCATACTGGACCATGGTGGAACAGAAATCCAGGTTAAAGCCCGGGAAGCACAGTGTTTTTCTCAGGGACAGGCATACTGTGAATTTCTGGTACAACCGAATTAAAAAAAATAGAGCTGATCTGTCCGATACTTAAAGTTGACCGATTCGGAGAGTGAGTCACGATATCGATTGGCTATATGATATCATAACTTTTTGGGGGCAGCCTTTCGTTTACATGTTTGGAGAAATCTGCAATTTTGAGATTTGAAAATAATTAAGACCACAAGAAGAAACATGCCATTTCCCGCGGTTGTTCTTTCATAGCCGAAACCCAACATTCAGGCATCTTTTATATTTCCTATAAAATCTTAAACAGTGGTGGTTCGAAATAATGTCGCTAATATTTAAAGCCACAATGGTGAGCGGATTAGCTGACATAATTTTCATGGGTTTGATCTGGCCTGCAAGGCTGCTTTTAAAAATTCGCGATTAAACCGTGCAATATGGGTAATGGAAATTTCCTTAGGGCATGCAGTCTCACATACCCGATGGTTGGTACAGTTTCCAAATCCGCAACTCTCCATCTCCTTTAACATGGCCAGTACCCGTCGCGTGGCCTCAGGCCGTCCCTGGGGCAGCAATGCAAACTGAGACACCTTGGCGCTGACAAATAGCATGGCCGAGGCATTGGGACAGGTTGCCACGCAGGCTCCGCAGCCGATGCAGGCTGCCGCGTCCATGGCTTCTTCAACGGTCTCCTGGGCTATGGGGATGGCATTGGCATCCGGTGTGCCGCCGGTATTTACCGATATGTAACCGCCGGCCTGTATAATTTTATCCAAAGCGCCGCGATCCACGATCAGGTCCTTGATCACTTTGAACGCCCGTGCCCGAAAGGGTTCAACTACAATTGTGTCCCCATCACTGAAGGCTCGCATGTGCAGCTGGCAAATGGTCATCCCCTGGCCGTGCCCATGGGGGATGCCGTTGACCATGGCCCCGCAGGTACCGCAAATTCCCTCGCGACAGTCGTTATCAAATTCAATCGGATCTTTGTCCTCCAGAATCAGCTTTTCATTCAGCGCATCCAGCATCTCCAGAAAAGACATATTGGGATCCACATCCTCGGCCATAATGGTTTCGAGCCGGCCCGGCTCATGAGGTCCACTCTGACGCCAGACTTTCAGAGTGAGATTGATGGTTTCATTTTCACTCATTATTTATAGCTCCTTTGGATTAATTCTACATTTTTAAAAACAAGTGGTTCTTTGTAGCGTTCGGGCTGTACGCCATCACCTCTGTACTCCCAGGCCGACACATGACAAAAATTTTCGTCATCCCTAATGGCTTCGCCTTCCTCGCTTTGCGACTCTTCGCGCAAATGCCCCCCACAGGATTCTTTGCGATCCAGGGCATCAATCGCCATCAACTCTCCGAGATCCAGAAAATCCGCCAGACGCCCCGCCTTTTGAAAATTGAGGCAGTAAGTGCGATCATCCCCCGGTACCTTTAGGTT
>JASFIU010000330.1:0-5622 GCA_050122495.1 Desulfobacterales bacterium
ATACCCCCCACCGGCAGGACCTGACCCCTTAAGGTAATTTCACCGGTCATTGCCAGATCTTTGGCAATGGTTTTGTTTTTCAGCAGTGATGTCAGTGCGGTCAGCATCGTGACGCCGGCAGAAGGCCCGTCTTTTGGTATGGCACCCGCCGGCACATGAATATGCAGATCATGGGTTTCAAAAAAATCTTCATCGACGTCTAACTTTTTGGCATTGGCGCGAATAAAACTCAAGGCGGCCGTTGCCGACTCCTTCATGACATCACCCAGCTGTCCGGTGAGGGTCAGACCTTTTTTTCCTCTCATGGCGGTGGCTTCAATAAATAATAGCTCACCGCCGGTGGGGGTCCAGGCAAGGCCGGTGGCAACGCCCGGTGTCGTCACCCGCGCTTTGGTTTCAGAGGTAAACCGGACCGCGCCCAGGTATCCGTGGATGTCATCGACTTTCACCGTCAAGGATTTGATCTTGCCGGAGACAATTTTGCTGGCCACACCGCGGCAGACATTGGCGATTTCGCGTTCCAGATTACGCAGGCCGGCTTCGCGCGTGTAACCGGTGATGATTTGTTTTACCGCCCCCTGATTAAATTTGATCTGTTTGGCCGTTAAGCCGTGTTCATCTCTCTGACGGGGGATGAGATAGCGGTTGGCGATTTTTACCTTTTCATCCAGCGTGTAGCCATGCAGCATCAGAACTTCCATCCGGTCCCGCAAAGCCGGTGGTATGGTATCTAAAATATTGGCTGTTGTAATGAACATGACTTTGGAAAGATCAAAGGGTACATCCAGATAATGATCCGAGAAGGAAAAATTCTGTTCGGGGTCCAGGACTTCCAGAAGTGCGGACGAAGGATCCCCGCGAAAGTCACTGCCCACCTTATCAATTTCATCCAGCATAAAGACCGGATTATTGGATTCGGCCCGCCGCAAGCCCTGAATAATGCGTCCGGGCAGGGCGCCGACATAGGTGCGCCGGTGTCCCCGGATTTCGGCCTCATCGCGAACACCTCCCAGGGAGATGCGATGAAATTTACGGCCCAGCGCACGCGCAATGGATTGTCCCAGCGATGTCTTTCCGGTGCCGGGCGGACCCGCAAAGCATAAAATGGGCCCTTTGGACTCCGGCTTTAATTTGCGGACCGCCAGATATTCAATGATGCGCCGTTTGGGTTTCTCCAACCCGTAATGATCATCATCCAGGATTTTCTGGGCCTTTTTGATGTCGACATTATCCTCGGTGCTTTCGTGCCACGGCAAAGCGGTGATCCAGTCCAGATAGGTGGATGCAACCGTATATTCAGCCGAGGACGGATGCATGCGTGATAGACGATCCAGTTCGCGCTCGGCTTCTTTGCGCGCTTCTTGAGGGAGATTCCTTTCTTCAATTTTGGCCCGGTATTCTTCAATTTCAACCTGACTTTCATCCGTTTCGCCCAGTTCTTCCTTGATGGCCTTGAGCTGCTGCCTTAAATAATATTCCTTTTGACTCTGATCCATGTCTCCTTTGACCTGGCTTTGAATTTTATTCCCCAGTTCAAGGATACTGAGCTGATGATTCACCAGACGCGTCACTTCTTTGAGACGTTCCTTTACATTTTGAATTTCCAGAACTTTTTGCTTTTCAGCCGGGCTCGAATTAATCGTCGAGGCGACCATGTCAGCCAGCGTGCCGGCCTCCTGAATCGATTTGGCCATCTGCCCGATCTCCGGCGGCAGCCCCGCGGAAAGCTCCACGATCCGGATAAATTGCTCAATGAGGTTGGACATGAGCGCCTCGGTCTCATTGTCCTTTATTTCGTTTTCTTCAATTAACTCGATCCGGGCGCGAAGATAGGGCCTGGTATTTTCCCAGGACTTTATTCTGAACCGGTGAAGCCCCTGCACCAGAAGCTGGGTTCGATTATCCTGGGTTTTGGCCATTTTCAAAATCAGGGCGCTGGTTCCCACCGGAGCCAGATCTTTAGGTTCGGGCTTATTGCCCTCTGCCGGCTTTTCGGATACCACCAGCCCGATAATCCGATTTTTCGCCATGGCTTCATCTACCAGCCGAACCGATTCCCCCTGCATCACCACGAGCGGAAGCACCATTTTGGGAAACAGGGCCGCATCGAACAATGGCAGGATCGGAAGCAGTTCGGGAACTTTTTCCGTATCAATCTCTACCGGTGGTCTTTGATCAGGTTGATCCGTCATTATTACCTCCAGAAATGTACGTCTGGTCCTCCGTTATCATAAACTCCAAAATTAATGTTTCTGCTTTTTAGAAAAAAACTATCTGAACCACAAAGGGCACGAAGCTCACAAAGCGCCTTGGAAGTTATGATAAATGAGTCCGTCTTTGTGTCCTTCGTGATCTTTGTGGTTTTTACCCATACAGGTTAGGCTCAGTTCACGATGATCGAAACACACAAAACAATCACCGAAATTTCATTTAACCATCTGATATCGGGATTTTTTGGGGTTTTTCAATCGGCATCTTTGCCAGTCGAATCTCAAGCAGACCGTTGTTGTATGCGGCCGATACGACTTCCGGATCAATGGGCGCCGGAAGATATAGAATTCTTTCGAAACGGCCGTATTGAATTTCGGCGAGCCTGTAAGTGGCGTCGTCGGTGCAATGTCTGGCAAACCGGTTTCCCTGTATCCTGACGGCCTTGCTGCTTATCTCGACTTCCAGCGTGTCTTTATCCACGCCGGCAACCTCGGCAATGATAACAATTTCATCCGGAGTTTCGTTCATGTCCATGGGGGGTTTCCAGGTGCGTTCGGTGAGCGAGAAGGCCGGACTCATCGATCGAAACATGTCTTCAATCGTTTTTTCCAGGTCAGAACCCAGATGACCAAAATCTTCTGCAATTCTAATTTTGATAAATTCCATCTCCGGCTCCTAAGGCTTATGCGAATTTTATATTTCTCATCTATAAATTCCAGATCAAAATAACACCGATTCGGTACTTTGTAAAGCTTGACAAAAATGAGGGTATGGTTAGATTTCAATCGAAATAAATTTTAATAGAACCCATCTCAAAAATGTGGATCAGGGTTCAGGGCAAGGCGCAGGTCGGCTCAAAAGCGGAGCATACACGATAGTATGTGAGCATTTTGTGCCGAGCCGCAACGCAGCCATGGGCACTTAGACGCATTTTTGAGATGGGTTCTATCAAGGAGGTATGACCATGGCAATTGTAAGATGGGATCCCTTTCGAGATGTAGCCGCCTTGCAAGACCGCATCAACCGAATATTTAACGAATCATTTGGCCGCTCACGCGATATGGATGACGAGGTCAGCCAGTATGACTGGAGTCCTCCGGTTGATATTTACGAAACAACCAACGGAATTGAATTAAAAATTGAACTGCCCGGCATTAACAAAGAGGATGTATCCGTGGAAATCAAGGATAACGTGCTCACCCTTAAAGGGGAACGGCTTCTGGACCCGAAGATCAAAGATGAGCAATATTATCGTAAGGAAAGAAGTTTTGGAAAATTTCACCGATCTTTTTCACTCCAGAATCCAATAAAGCCCGACCTTATCAAAGCATCTTTTAAAGACGGAATCCTAACCGTAGAAATCCCCAGAGCCGAGACAGAAAAACCGAAAAAGATCTCGGTCGATATTGATTAAGCGTTGCCGATGCCGTATGATTTCATCCTTAAATTCCGGAGTTGTTTGGTGTTTCGAAATTTTCTTCCTGTAATATGGCGACAACGGATGTAGAATGCATACGCATCGAAATAGAAAGCGGTCCTTCAAGTTCGTCATCGGTTCCCAGTACTTTTTGTATTTCGGCGTACTGGGAATTTTTTTACCTTTTTTTAATCTCTATTGCTATCATTTAGGTTTCAGCGGCCTTCACATCGGAATTTTATCGGCGGTACGTTCGGTGGTCATGGTACTTTTTCCCCTCATCTGGGGAACGCTGGCCGATCGCCTTGATGCCCGCCGGCCCATCTATATTCTGTGTAATTTCGCCAGCACCCTCATCTGGATGCTGTTTCTTTTTACAGTTGACTTTTGGCCCATGCTCGTCATCACCGTCTTTTACGGGATTTTCTATGCCCCCCTCATTTCCTTTCTGGAAGCCTTTACCATGGATCTTCTGGGAAGCGAAAAAAAAAGTTACGGCCGCATCCGCGCCTGGGGGTCCATCAGTTTTATCGTCGTCGTGCTCGCCCTCGGTAAAATCATTGACCTCTATTCCGTCGAGATTATTGTTGTTCTGATCCTGGCCGGATTTCTGATGTTATCGATCATCTCCACCCGCATTCCGGATATTCAGATCACAAAAAAGAAACAGCTCAAGCCGGAAGCAAAAAGCCTGGCAGAAAGACGGGTCATCGTTTTTCTGTTTTGTGGTTTCTTAATGCTGGTCAGCCATGGCGCTTATTACGGTTTTTTTTCGATTCATCTGGCGAATTTGGAATACGGAAGCACATTTATCGGATTCGCATGGGCCCTGGCATCCACGGCCGAAATTCTGGTAATGATCCGATCGGATCAAATATTTAAGCGCTTTTCGCTGGAGGCCGTTCTCATCTTCTCATTTATGGCGGCCGCACTCAGGTGGTTCATTCTTTTTTGGGTGCAATCGGCACCGGCAATTTTACTTTCACAGGTTTTGCACGCGGTAACCTACGGCGCATTCCATATGGCCAGCATTCTTTATATTGACCGTCTGGCGCCCGATAAGGCCAAGACTTTGGGCCAGGCGATAAACAACGCCGTCACCTATGGCCTCGGTCTGATGGTGGGTTTCTTTTTTAACGGCTATTTATTCGAAATTACCGGATCCTTCGCATTGTTTATCATCAGTGCCTTGATCGCACTGTCCGGCGGCCTATTTTTCTGGACGTTTTATATGCTGGATCGCAGGCAGAAAGAAGTGATGAGGGCTGAGGACTGAGGACTGGGGGCAAGGCTAAACCATATTTTCCATCGTATGAGAAGACCGCATACAAAAGTTGTATACGGTCTTCATAATAATTTACCTCAATAAACTGTGATAAATATGTTTTTTAGTAAACTCAGGTCAGTTTCGCCTTCAAGGCGCCCACCATGCTTTTCATATCGGCGGGGTCACCGTTGGGGTGCAGCACGATCATGATCATCTGCCACTTGCCAAAAGGTGACTCACTCAACGGTGCCGAATATTGCCCAAACCCGTTTGCATCGGTCTTAAACATGTAAGGCGCGGACCCGGCGCCGGTTTCATGTTTTTTGGGCTTCATATTCACAAACCAGACCGTATAGACCGAATCGGACTTGAGTCCTCTGGCCTGAATGCTCGCATAGTTATCTTTGATAAGGGCCGTACCTTTTGCAGCCGGATGATCTTTGGTCGCATTCAAGGTCAATTCATGGCCGGTTCCGGCCATCGCCGAAATACCAAAGACGATGATGCCCAATGCCTGATTTTAATCTTTTTTGGATGGAAAAAACACATACCGCAGCCAATGCAGCCATGTGTTCTCGCGTAACAGATCCCTGTCCAGTTGATCGATTTCCTTGAATAGGTTGGGCCCTTTTGAAAACCATTGTCTGCGCGTGGTAAACGCTTCTTCCGGATCAAGCTCTTTCACGACCTGGGCCGGATTGCCGGCGGCAATGCAATTGGGGGGGAT
>JASFIU010000331.1:0-5622 GCA_050122495.1 Desulfobacterales bacterium
ACATGAGCTTAACCGTGTTGTGCTCGATTCTTTCTCCGGGGGGGTAATTTAAATTCTGATTTAACGTATTTAGGGAAGGAAAATATTTCTTAAGGAAACCATAGAAGTTAATATCTAAATCAATGATACTTCGATATTCAATCGCGTGGCGGCCCAATCGTTGGTTTAGATCATTGCGAACCGTTTTTGACAGAGTGGATTGCCGGCCCAGATCGAAAAAAGTAAAGCTATCGGACGGCTCCGGAGCAGTTTGATTTTCGGCAGATTCCTTTTTCTCGCCGCAGGAATAGAAAAATAGAAGCATGAAACTAAAGATCAGGGCAAACAGAATGAATTTAGAAGTGCCGTGAACCTTTTTTATCTGAGATGGCATTAAAAGATCCCCTTGCATGATGTATCTTCAAAAAAAATCCTATAAACTGGTTTCGATATTAAAAGACTGATACCTGGCGCGTCAATACCTTACTGAATTTAATTTCCTTTCCGGCGAATATCGTCGATATGAAAAGGATACGATCCGGTGGGTCTGTCTTTAAAATATAACCGCAAGGACTTTTCGATCACTGTGAATGCAATCTGATCCCAGGGAATGTCTTCTTCCAAAAAGAGCCGTACCGCTGAGCTTTCACTTCCGGCCTTGATGTTCTCATCAATCAACCGGGCTCGAAACATCAAATAAATCTGGTTGACATAGCATATATTAAAGAGGGCGTAGGGCGCTAGAATTTGAATGTTGGCACCGGCTTCTTCAATTGTTTCGCGTTGGGCGCCCTGGGCGACGGTTTCGCCGTTTTCCAGATACCCGGCCGGCAGGGTCCATTTTCCGGAGCGAGGTTCAATGGCCCGGCGACAGAGCAAAATTTTTCCATCTTTTTCCGGGATACATCCGACCACTATTTTGGGATTTTCATAGTGAATGGTACCGCAGGATTCACACAGGTATCGGGGGCGGTCATCACCGGCCGGAGTACAGAATTTAACGCGATCGCCGCAATTACTGCAGAAGTTCATGGGTTCACCTTGGCATAAGAACGCGTTACGCGTTACGTGTTACGGGTTACGTGTTAAGTGTTACGAGTTGCGCGTTACGGGTTGAAAGCTGGGAAAAGGCCGAAAGGCGCAACCGCAACTCGCAACCCGTATCATTCTGGATCCAGAATGATATAATCCGCATCATTTTTAGTGATGGTTTGCGGATCGATGCGACCGGAAATTTCCGGTAAAATGACCGCATAGGGGAGGTTTGAGCGTACCCGGATTTGCCGCGGGACCGCTCCTTTTTGCGCGTGACCGGTACCGGTTAAAATCACAACGACTGCTTCCGGGTGCTGTTTCAAATATTCAAGGGAATAGACCGCCATGGCAGTGTCCCAGACCAGCTGGGCTTCACAAAAGTAGATAAAATTAAGCTGGCCATGGGTGTGACCGCCGAACGCTTTACGGATATAATTCATGTATTGCTGGTCCACGATGCAACTCACCTCTGCGAGCTTCCCCTTTTGTTCCTCCGAAAGCGATTTAAAACCCGCTCGGGATACCTGGCGGGTAATTTCCCGCGGTACATTCAGTCCGATCATCGGGATCTTGTGGTCGCGGGCATATTCAAAAATCATGCGGTAGCTTGGCCAGGCATAACCCCAGTTATCATGAAATATTTTCTCAAACCGTTTCTCATCGAGATCTCCTGAAATCCATCGATCCAGGTCGGTCTGACTGTCTTTTCGAAACATTTCCAGGCCAACTGCCACCTGGACACCGGCAGCGTGCAAAGCCTGAATGACACTCAATTGGGCCCGGTGATGCTGTTCGTTTGTGTGATGCTCGCCCACCAGGATAATACGGTTTTTTTTGAGCTGATCCATTGCCTGGGACATCATCAGCTCCTTTTCCTGGTTGAGATCAAAAAGGCGATGGTTGGAACGATCCTGTTTGACCCACCCCACCGTATGGATAGCAAGCACGAGTAATACTGCGATGATAATTCTTTTAATCACGTCAATTCTCCATGAGAAGTCCCTAATTTTTATCCGAATCCCATCGGAACTCAAGTGGAGATTGGTCTGACGACCAAAATCCCTTGTCCCGATTTTTGCCATCCTGAAAGGCTAGGTAGCTGTATTTCCCGTAATGGGTGATCTTGCGGGCGACCTTTTCCGCCTGAAGCGATGACAGCGGTAGAAACAGGGCGGCGACCCGATTTTCTGTAAAGGGATGGTGAAATACGCCGAAAAAAGCATCCGTTGACCGGTTATAGTCCACTTTATTCAAGCTAAACGATTCTTGGTTAATAGCAATTTGATCGGGCAAATTCCGAAGAATATCTTTGCGATGCGGATAACCAATCATCAATATATCATTCCCAAGCAGCTGTTCGCGGTTGATTTTGTTTTCCCGGGCGACTGTGTAATTTTTCAAGCCCAAGGACTCGATCAGTGTCCGGGCTGCCTGTTGCAGCGGGGGCTCAAGATCATCTGAAAACAGGGCCAATACCGACGCGGAACTTTTGAGCGCATTAATTGCCGGTGGTATTTCGGACGGAGAAAGTCGCCGCAGGATATCACTGTCGGGATCGGCGACGAGCCTTAGCGGTCTGGACTTGCTGACCATCTGAAAAGGGGTTTCTTTGCCGGTTATCCGGAGCGTGCTTGAAACGGTCTGGTCGCGATTTTGCAAATTGAGTTTTAGATCAAAGCTGAATGTCGGGTTTTCCTGGACGACCCGCCCTTCGATATTCCAGATAGCGCCTGACCGTGTGGATCGAACCGCGTCCAGATAAAACCGGGGAGCGCCCTTATGCCGTACCCATTGATCAAAAAAATCCTCTAGTGAACGCTGCCCCCGGACTTCAAACGCTTTTTGAATATCCGTCCAGGAGGTCGCCTTAAATAATCGATCGCGGTAAAGGTCCCTGAGCGCTCCCCAGAAAGCGTCTTCTCCCAGTTGTTTGCGAAGCATATGGAAAACCAATGCGCCTTTATCGTAGCCGACCGTCTTGGTGACCGGGTCAGATCGGCTCTGGAACTGTTTCAGGGCAAAATCCCTGTCCGGTTTGACCAGCGTGGAATAGTTTCTCAAAATCTGGCGTCGATACTCGCGGACATCTTTTTCGGATTTCTTTTCCTTGTAGAGATAATCGGCCACATAAGTCGTTAAGGCTTCGCTCCAGTTGCCTTCCTGATAATCAACACGCACGCCGTTGCCCCACCAGCAATGGGCGATTTCGTGCCCTAAACTGGTGTAAATGATAAAGGGCAGCCGCAAAACAGTGCCGCCGATCAGGGTGTAAGAAGGAAATCCAAATCCGGTCGGAAAGAAATTTTCGACAACGGCAAATTTTTTAAAAGGATAAGGCCCAAAAAGATTCTGGTAGAGCGCGAGGTAATTGGCGGTCGCCTCCAGGTAAGCATTGGCCAGATGATCGGTTTGCGGGAAAAAATAAGTTGCGGCGGTTATCCTGCCCACCTTTTTTTGCCGAAGAATGTACGCGCCAACGGATAGGGACAGTCCTCTGATCGGATCATTTACGAGCCAGGTGGACTCGGTTTTGTCGTTTTGGGTTACATGCCCCTTTAACTCTCCGGCGGTGACGGCGAGCATGCCCCCGGGTGCAATCACCTTCACGCTATAAACTGAATGCCCTGCCGTCCATTGCGGATACCAGCCTGAACCGGCCAGTAAAAAACTGCCTGCCTCGGAGATCGTCGCACTGACGCCGAATCCGGGATTGTCGGCATTTACGGGTCGCACCGGAAAAGGATCGTCAAATATGGCGGTATAACGAATGACGATCCGGATCTCTTCTTGTGTTTCACCGGCAGCCAGGCCTACATGCAGCCTTCCGTCTTTAAAATCGATTTCGCGAGGAATGTCATTGACTGTCACCTCGATCTGCTCGGCCCGACGGGAGAGCTTGAAATTCAATCCATTGCCGGGGTTTTTGGCGATCGTTATTTCATCAATCGCCCGCAGCTTGTGCTCCTGCGGGAAAATTTCAACCTGGAGACGATGCCGGGCATCTGGTTCAGCCGCCCGGCAAACCGATGCGCTCAAAACAACAGCGAGTAATAAAATCGTACTTGTTGTTGCGGTTTTAATCCGGCAACCAAAGCGATAACGCCAATTTGTTGGAACTGAGTTTGATAGGCTGGTTTTCAAATGAGATGTCCTTCCCTTCGTATTTGTCGATCGGCCGCCCGCTAATCGCTTGAGAACAATCTAAGTATTTTCGAAGATATGTCAAAATCCGAATTTGTTGACTTCTACATTAAAAAGCTTAATTTGTTTTCCAGGGACAAAAGCCCGGAACTCTTCCGGGCTTTTGCCATTCCTGGATCAGGACCGGGCGCATCCAGATTCAGACGAAGGAATTTATATGGAATTCAATTTTTGCCCTTACTGCGGGAAGCCGTTAGAAGAAACTTCTATCGGGAAAAAAACACGGCCGTTTTGTGAACATTGCCAGTGGGTCAGCTACCGCAATCCGACCGTCGGGGTTGCCGTTATTTTGCTTGAGAAAAAGGAACTGCTGTTGGTCCGCCGGATTGGATCATACGCGGACCAGTGAAGCGCTGCCTGGCTTCAGAAAATTTGACCCTCTGGCTGAGTTCCTGTCCGTCAAAAGGGCAACCTATTGAAAAATAACGGATTCTTAATTTTTCATCACGAAAGCACGAAAGTATGAAAACACGAATTACACCCCTTTTACATCCTGCTTTCGATTTTTCCTGTTTTCGTGATTATATTATTGTAGATTTGAGAATATCCGGAGGTTAAATGGCGAAGCAGCAAAAGATAATCGAAGGAAAGTATGTTCGCAAAGAGACATTTCTAATGGTCACGCTCCTGGCATTGGCCGTTGGTTTTTTCGGCGGGGTGGTGTTTGCTGTTTTTAAATCCGATTCAAAAATTCCCGGTCAATCCGCCCCCGCACTGACGCAGCCTCAGGCCGCTGCACCCATGGGCGGTGATCGGATTGCGGCCCTCGAGCGCCAAACTGAGGCCAACCCGAACAATACCCAAGCGTGGACTGAACTGGGCAATGCCTACTTTGATTCCGGTCAATATGAAAACTCCATCCGCGCCTATCGCAAATCTCTGGAGCTGGATCCCAGTAACCCCAATGTCTGGACCGACATGGGCGTCATGTATCGGCGCAGCGGCAAGCCCGAAGAAGCCATCAAAGCGTTTGATCAGGCGATAGCAGCCGACCCCAAGCACGAAGTTTCACGCATGAATAAAGGGATCGTCCTCCTGCATGATCTCAATGATTTTGACGGCGCCATTCGCGCATGGGAAGGCCTGCTTGAGGTCAACCCGCTTGCAATGGCACCCAACGGTGTCTCGATAGATCAAATGGTGGTTCAGCTTAAAAAACAGCAGGCGGGGCAGGGGCCGAAAGCACAATAGGCTTGAGGCTTGGAGGCTCAAAGCCGATCCACAGATTTCATTGAATGTGTGATTTGATCATCCGCAGATTACCCGACTTCGCTCTACGAGCTACGACGGGGCAAGCGCAGATTTCCGCAGATTTGAAAAATTAATTTTAAGACATATTTATCAGAGTAAGTATCGTTATGATCCGTGATATTTACGGGTAAGAATTTAACCTAAAAAATAATCCGC
>JASFIU010000332.1:0-5591 GCA_050122495.1 Desulfobacterales bacterium
TAAACACCGTTTACCCACACTTCAAGGTCATGGTCGGTATCCGAATAACCCCACAGCGAAATCGTTAAATCTCCTGTGCTTTGGCTGTCATATACGGGCAATCCAAAGTGAGCCGGCACCGGATCCGGGCCTCCGGTAAAGCCGATACCCGGCACATATTGGCCATAATACCAGCGATCAAGGCTGTCTTCACCCGGGGCCAGCCCCATATAAATGGCATCTTGTTCCTGGTGCTGCAAAAAGCGGTGTTCGGTGGCAACATCTGCGCCTGTGGGGCTACCGTCCACAGAAAGCATGCGTTTGGGGGTTCCGCTGGCACCCTCTGTTACCAGCCAGTACACATTGTCATCGGTGTATTTAGCGTAAGTCCCATCTACAGGTTTAGCGTAAAACTCGATATAATCACCTGTATTAAGGTAATTATCTGCGTTTTGATCATGGATATAAATCGCCTGCTCAGCACCCAGATGATATAGCCTGATCCGGCTTAAATTATCATCTAGGGCCAGATCGGATCTATAGATACGGTAAATACCCGCCTCTGAGGTTAAAATCTTATAAGCAGTGGCCCCTGACTCTGCCGGAGGTGACCACACTGCGCTTAAGACCACCCCCAGAGATGACAGCGCCGGTGAGAGCGGGTTTACGATCAGCGGCGAGGCGCCGAAGGCGGCGGCCATCGAGCCCAGCGATGAGAGCTGCTCGGATATGCTGCTGCCTGCTTCAGATACTTTCCAGGGTGTTGTGCTGATGGGGTCTGCTTTGGCCAGGTAATTTTGCACATAGTCGATGCGCACCCGAATGCGGGTGTAAAAGCGCAAATCACCGGTTACCGCATTAAAGCTTAGCGGGTAAAACACCACCTGCTGTTTGTCCTGTTCGCGGAAGGTGTATATGGCTGCCAGCTCAGCCACATCTGCCGGATAAAAGGCATCCCGGGTGTAAGCGGCTTGATCTTGAACAAAACTTTCTCCCACTGCGGCGGCGGCCCCATCGGCATCGACAACCGCCTCGGGCACCGGAAAGATCTGATAACCGGAATAAGTTTGCACCTCGGTCTCAACGATGCTCAATGCGCCCGTCATACCTTCGGGGAGATCGATTAAGATCCCCTTTAAAGGCATCTGGGGTTTACCGGTCTCAGCGGTGTAGCCGTGGATGTATTCTTCGATGCGAAGCCGCTCAAACTCAAGGCCGTCAGCGTAGACGGTATCGGAGTTAAAATACCCGGTTTTAAGCTCTAAGGTCACACCACTTTCATCTTCAGCGAGAACTTCCACCCCGCGGGTTAACACCCTACTCCCATCCTCATCGGGCTGATCCACAAAATTGACTTCATCACCGTCTAAGATCCCATCACCGTCGGTGTCGGGGTTAAACGGATCTGTGCCCAGCTCGTATTCTTCACGGTTTGTCAGCCCATCACCGTCGGAGTCGATGTTAGCATCATGTACCCACGGGTTGAGCCCGTATTTAATCTCCCAGTCATCGGGCATCCCGTCGCCATCCCAGTCCACACAGATGGGCCCATGGAAGGTGTGTTTGCCGTAGGCATCGATGTCTTCAAGCTTGTAATAATATAAGGTGCCCAGTCTAACATCGGTGTCCATGAAGCTGTAGGCTTTGCCCTCCACAGAATAGTTTAGGCCCGGGATCAGGGCATTATTGATCTTTGTATAGGGCCCGCCCTTGCGGGTGGCGCGGTAGACGTTGAAGCCCAGATTGGCCACCTCGTGGCCGGTGTGCCAATCGACCCGTATATCATTACCATCACCGGTAGCCGTAAAGGATAAAAGCGATATCACCGTGGGTGCAGTTGACTCATCGATTTCTATTGTTTGAGTCAAAGTGGTGGCGCCGATCGTTATGGATTCATTGGCCGGCACAATAATGCCGCTGGTCTTCAGCTCTCCGCCCGGAAATAAGACATTGACTTTATATGAGCCGCAAGCACCGCCATATGCGGTCGGAAGCCCGAAATGCACAATGGGTTCATCTTGCCCGAGGGGTCGCCCGCCGTCCACCTGCCGGATGGCCAGCAAAGTTGAATCGGAACTGTTGTATAAATAAACAATGGCCCCGGTACCGTCCTTGGGCGCTCCCCCGGCGCCGCTGCCGACCACCCGCACCCTCAGGTACTTATTGTTGTTCAGATTGTTCTCGTAAAGGACCACGGCCCCGGGAGGTGTGCCGTCTTCTGATTGATTGACAAATACGTCCAGGTCACCGTCATTGTCCATATCGGCCAGTGATGCGCCCGTTTTGGCTTTATCAGCGTTGTTGTTTGCAATTCCGACGGTGGCGCCGATTTCTGTAAACGTATTGTCACCGTCATTACTGAACAGATCATCTGCCTGGCCGTCATTGACGACATAAAAATCGATGTCGCCGTCATTGTCAAAATCACCGGCGGCACAGCCGGTGCTGCTGGCGGTTACGGTGTTGATATCTCCGGAAGAGGTCGTCACGTCCGTAAACGTGTCATCCCCGTTATTGCGGTAAAGCGTATTGATGTTGGTGCCGCTGTGCAAAACAAGCAGGTCAAAATCCATATCATTGTCATAGTCGCCCAGGCACCAGCCGATGTTATCACTGAGCGTACCTGTGCCCAAACCCGAAGAAGCGCTGATATCGGTAAAGGTGCCATCACCATCGTTGCGGAAAAGATACAAGGTCGTATCTACCGCATGAAATATGTCCATGTCCCCGTCGGCGTCATAATCGGCGGTCCCGGTCCATTCCCCGTTGGTCGGAGACAGAGTCGGAAATCCGGCACTGGAAGTCTTGTCGGTAAAAGTTTCATCGCCGTCGTTTCCCCAAAGGTTGACACTGCCAGTATCACCGTCCGGATGAACCAGGTCCAGCCAGCCGTCATTGTCGTAATCCAGAGCGGCAGCTCCCTCCGGGTTGGCATTAGCCATCTCTGAAGCGGCGGTAATATCGGTAAAAGATGAGCCGCTATCGTTTTCAAATAGCATTATCGGTAATGTAAAAAACACATCACGTTTGCCGTCATTATTGATATCAGCCAAAACAATAGAGCGCTCAAATTGACCCAGGTCACCGAAGGGATAGCTGGCGCTAAAGGTTTTGTCGCCATCGTTCAAATAAAGCTGGGGCCCGCCACCGGTATCCGGTCCGTGGAAAATGACGTCCACATAGCCATCATTATTCATATCCGACCAGGCAGAAACGCCGGCCTGGTGAGTGGTCCCGACATCCACTCCAGCTGAGGCGGCGATGTCGGTGAAACTTAAAAAAGTGTGGGTGGCATCGCTGATGGTGCCGGACTTGGTGCCGGCGGAAACCGTTACATCACCGGTGGCCATCGAAAAGGTGGTGTTATCACCTCCGGTGAGATTGTTGACTGTGGCCCGCACCAGGTAGTTGGTGCCGCCGGTGTCCGGGCTTTCGGTCAAAGAGGTAAAGGAAAGCACCCCGCTTGAAGGTGTCACGTTGTCTTTTAACTGGCTGTCGCCAACGTCTATCAGTCCGTCATTGTTATTATCGCGCCACAGCTCACCATCGGTTAAATCGTTGTTGGCCACGCCACCAGTGGTCGTAAAGTTGACATCCAGCTGGGTAACGTTGAGCGTGCCGGAACGCGTCAGCTTAAATCGGAACATGACATCTGTTATCGCGCTGCTGAGCCCAAACTGATCCGGCACCTGACACTGGGTGTGGTTGTCCAGGGCGAGGGATGTGCTGTCGATGCCCTGGGTATGGACGGCGTTGGAAACTGTGCCGGTTGTGGTTACCCCGCCTTCGGAAATGGTGATATCGCCCGTAACCAACGAAAATGTCGTGGTATCGCCGTCAATCAGATTGGCCACCGTGGCACGTACCAGATAATTTTGGCCGCTGTCCGGTGTCTGGCCTAAACCGGTAAAAGACAGGGTACCACTAACCGGTGTGACATTATCATTGAGCAGCGTGTCGCCAGGATCATCCAGCACCCCGTCGTTGTCCACATCCAGCCACAGCTCGCCGTCAGTGACATCCCCGTTAGCCACACCACCGGCGGTAGTAAAATCCACATCGATCTGGGTGACGGTTACGGTGCCAGAATCGCTGAGCTTGAAACGGAAGAGCACATCGGTAACCGGGCTGGAGGAGGTGAACTTGTCGCCCACCTGGCTCTGGGCATGCTCAGCCAGCGCAAGGAAATCACCCACAATCTCCTGACTGCCAGATGTCTCGATAAACTTGCCCGCACCAATGCCCGGGTTGTTGATGTTGAAATATTCCGTTTCAATCAAGCATTGTGATCGGGCGATGCGGGAAATACGCACTTCATCTATCTGACCTTCCCACTCATAGCTCCAAGCGACATCTTTGGGCTGATCCCCGTGGCCGATCCAGACTTCATTTTCCGTCGGGGGCACTGAAAGAATATTGTCCGTTTTAGCAAGCTCTTTGGCATCCTTTGTTCCGTCGATGTAGAGCTTCATGTTGGATCCGTCATAGGTTGCCACCAGGTGATGCCAGCCGCCCGCCGTAATGTCTGATGCGCTGGTGAGGCTGTATGACGAGCCCGGAAGTTGGAAATTCAATTTCAAGGAATTCTCGGGAATCAGAATGCGGTAACCATTGTTCCATCCCTTATGATTTAACATGCCGTACCAGTTGCCAAAAGCCGGTGTAATATTATGCTTCACCCAGCATTGCAGGGTAATCTGGTTGCCCGTAATATCCAGGCTCGAATCATTGCCCAGATCGATCATATCATACTTGGTATCTGAGTTATTGAAGTCTTGCGCATTTGCCACCTTTCCCGAGGTCTGACTAGGCACAAAAAGCGGATCTCCTTCGCCGCCCTGCCCGTGATTGGCATATTGAGTGCTGTCTTTAAATTCATCCGCGGTTCCATTGCCATTCTCCGTTAAGTGCCAAACCCCGACATAGTCATCATCCCAAACACCGGAAGCATTTTGCTGATTGGTTGCCGAGCTACAGCCATAGTAGATGTAAATCTCGGTATTGCTGGAAGACGACAGGCTGGGGATCTTGACCCAGGCCACGATGTCGCCGTTGGTGCTGTCGTAATCTTCGATCTCGTGGCTCAATTTGGTGGTGCCATCCGACGATGTAAACAAAACATCATCAAAATCGCTCTGGGCACCGGCGGCCAGGTCACTGTCGTTGGTAAAGGAGATCAAGGCCGGAAAATCGGTCAGATTCGCGCATACATTGCTCGAGTCTATCGTCAGTTTTTTACGGAACTGCCAGCAGGAATCGTACCAGTCGCCTTCGGTTTTCTCACCGCCAACGGTCTTGATAAACTTGCCCGTACCGATACCCGGGTTGTTGAGGTTGTTGGTCTCGGTTGTAAGCCAGGATTCGCTGCGCGCCACCGAGGATAGGCGCACCTCGTCGATGATGCCGTCTATAGGGTCGGGATCGGCGTGGCCAAAGCCGACCTCAAACCAGCTGGTAGAATCCACGATCGTCCCGCTGGTGGGGGCAGTGGTGGTAACGTTGCTGTCATTTCCATCGACGTAAAGCTTGAGGTCGGTGCCGCTGTGCACACCGGCCAGATGATACCAGGTGTCCGTGGACATAGCGGTGCTGCTCGTGTTCTTGTACGTTGT
>JASFIU010000333.1:0-5588 GCA_050122495.1 Desulfobacterales bacterium
TGTATCGAGAGTTGACTGCCATTGATAACGCGAAATTGATTTAAATAGGAGGAGCAGATGTTTATCCAGAGGGCGCCTTCTCGGGTTTCAATTTTAACGGCTTTTATTACCCTTTGTATCTCTTTTTCTTTGGGTCTGACCGATTTATTAGCCCAATCCAGTTGTGTGTCCTGCCACACAAATGAAAATACGCTAGAAGAAAACCTCGCAACCAAAGAGGAAAAGAAGTCGGCTTTGACCTCCGGGGCTGGCTGAGGCGGATCTGTCGCTCCGTTGGAGCCTCAAAAAAAGGTTCTGGTGGCAATCGAATTTTTAGACGGCGATCATGGCGAGATTGATTGCGAAACCTGCCATGGCGGCAATGCCGACGCATCTGATAAAAACCTTGCACACGAAGGCCTGGTACCGAGTCCCTCCCTAAGCGATCCAGAAGGAAACTGCGGTGAGTGCCACGAAGAGATTGCCGCCACGGCTAAAAATTCGCTCCACGTGACTTTGGGTCCCTTTGCAACCATTCTGGAGCATCGCGCTGACAAGGACAAATACAAAACCATCGACATGGGCCTTGAGCGCCATTGCAGCCAATGCCATACCAGCTGCGGCGGCTGTCACGTCAGCCGGCCTGCTTCGGTGGGCAAAGGGTTTGTCAACGGCCACCTATTCAACGCCCGTTCGGACCTGCTCAATCAATGCACTGCCTGTCACGGCAGCCGGATTGGCAATGAGTACCTGGGCAAAAGGGGCCAAGGTGATATCCACGCCATCAAGGGCAACATGGTCTGTGTTGACTGCCACACAGCCGAAGAGATGCATGCGGCCGCCCCCGAAGATTTAAAGGGCCGTTATCATCTAAAAGAAAAGGCGAAATGTACGGATTGCCACGAGGATTTGCAGCGCGGTGAAATACGGAACCACAATATCCATATTGGCAAGGTGCAGTGTCAAGTTTGTCACTCTCAGACCTACACCAATTGCTACAGTTGCCACACGGGCACGGACAAGGAGGGGCTGCCCTATTACACCAACCAAAAGGACATAGAAAGCATGAAAATCGGTCTGGCTTACGAGGCGGATGTCCCGGCTGCGGACTTCAATTTTATGCTGGTGCGGCACATTCCAATAGACCCGGAGCTTTTTGCCCATTATGAAAAGAACGTTTTTACAAAATACGACGAGGTTCCCAGCTGGAAACGTGCCTCACCGCACAACATTCAACGCAAAACCTGGCAAACGGCTACATGCAATCACTGCCACGGAAACCGGGAGTTGTTCCTGTCCGGCAAAGATCTGCTGGATTACGAGATCAAGGCCAACCAAAAAGTGGTCGTATCCGACATAAGGATACCGGCTAAAGTCGCGAGAACCGCAAAGCTGGAGATCGACACTTCCCGCGTTAAAACCGACTGGGTGGTGGATGCTCTTTGGCTCAATGACAACATGGGCAAAGAAAACCTGGTCATCCTGGACGCCCGCACCGAAGACGCCTACAAAAAGGGACATATAAAAGGTGCGGTCCTGCTTGACCCCATGAAAAGCGGCAAACTGCGCTGGCCCTGGGGGACCGACACGCCCCAACAGCTGCTCGAACCGGAAAAAATCGCCGAGGTGTTTGGCGCAAAGGGCATGGCGGTGGAAGATCACATCGTGGTGTACGACGATGATGCCTGGAAAGCTGCTTTTCTGCTCTCCGTGTTGGATTACTGCGGAGCTAAAAACATATCCTTTCTCGAGGGCGGCATCGACACGTGGCGGCGAAACGGCTATCCCATGAGTACCGAAACAGCGGTTATCGAGCCCAAAACGTTCGCGGTTGACCTGCAGCCGAAATTTATTGTGGACAATCAATTCGTGCGCAAAAACCTGGACAGCCTGGACGTGCTAATTGTAGACATCCGTACCCTCGATCAGTCCAAAAAACTGACCAAGCATCCCCGTGCATTGAGTTACGGTAGAATCCCCGGGTCCGTTAAATTCCCTGTTTACGGGCTTTACATGGACCACGCCCAGCTGAAGCCGCCGCAAGAACTGCTGTGGGTCCTCGAAAAGAGCGGCATCACGCCCGACAAAACGGTGGTGATCACTTGCAACACCGGCGCCTGGGCCGGTGCCGGGTTTTTTATGTTGCGGTATTTGGGATATCCTGATGTTCGCGTGCACGATGCGGCATGGGTTGGTTGGGAAGAATTTATGCGCTATCCGGGTTGCGGGTACTAATCGCCCGGGTGTCGCAGAAGAAACTCAAATGTCATAGAATTTCAGATTGATCGGAAAGTTAATCCAGTGATGGGAGGCACGGTATGATCAAATCGATAATGATCGTTGTTGGGCTATTCACCATTTTCATCGCCGGTGGTCCGGCAGCTGTTGCCGATGAAAAAGAAGTGACGATGGATGCTATTTTCGTGCCGGTGGGTAGGCTCGCGCTTGCGCCGCCGGTCGGTGTTACAGCCAAACGATCGGCGGTGGCTTTCCCGCACTCACAGCATTTCAACTACAACTGCAAGACCTGCCATCACAAGTGGGACGGAAATTCCCAGGTGCAGAGCTGTACCGCATCGAAATGCCATGATCAGCTATCCTTACCGGTGAAATCCAAAGAGGCGATGGATGATATACCGGAACCGATACGCTATTATAAATATGCATTCCACCAGCAATGTATCAGATGCCACCGAGAGATAAAAACCCATAATGAAAAATTGGAGCGGTCAAGAAAAAAGATCGAGGAACCACTGCAGTGGCCCGGGCCAACCTCATGCGTGGGCTGTCATCCGAGAGAATAAAAATTTTACGGCCGCGCCTAAGTTAAGATTTGCAGTAACCAGGATCTGATTTCCTGGATTTCATCCAGGCAAACGGTATGTTGCATTGGGTATTCGTGCCAGCCGGCCTCGTAACCCATGCGGGTTAATTGCTGTCGGGTTTCAATTGCTCTGGCCACCGGAATGACAGGATCCATTTGCCCATGGGCCATCATGATGGGAATTTCCCGATTTGCGGGACTGAGCTTATCGGCAAGGTTGTTTATCCCCGGCAGATGCATGGACATGGCCAAAATTCCGGCCAGCTGTTTTGGGTACAGCAGCCCCGTGTGAAGGACGATGGCGCCTCCCTGGGAAAACCCGGCCAACACGATCCGCTCCGAAGGCATCCCGGATTTCAACTCTTGATTAATCAGGGCCCTCAGCAGATCCCCCGATTCGAGAAACTGATCCATATCGACCGATTCGGCCTCATGCCTGAGATCAAGGATATCAAACCAGGCACGCATGCGCAGGCCGGCGTTAATCGTAACCGATCTTTCGGGCGCGTGGGGGAACACAAAACGAACGGGCAGTGACTCCGGCAGGCGCAGCTCAGGGATAATCGCTTCAAAATCATGGCCGTCAGCACCCAGGCCATGCAGCCAGATAATGGTTGCGGTCGGTTCGCCGGTGGGGTTGATTTCAATGCAGTCCAGCAGGTCTGAATTCAATGCGGTTACCTCCTTTGGCAGCTTCACGCGGCCGCCTTGATGTGGATTATGATCACCTTGACAATTCACCATGCGAATGTCAAATTATAAATATGAGCGAGCGCGGATTTCAAATTGACCAATTACCCGATTTAAAAAATCCGTTGTTGATCGCCGGGTTTGACGGATGGGGTAATGCCCTGAAAATATCAAGCGGAATGGCCGCCTATCTGATTCGCACCTACAAAGCGCAACGCTTTGCTGAAATCAACCCCGATGTATTTTTCAGGTATGACGAGATGCGGCCGGTGGTGCATATTGAGGAAGGGGTGTTTAAGAGCCTTTCACCGCCGGGAGGCAGCTTTTACGCCGCGCAGACCGCACCCGATGGACGCGATCTGGTGATTTTAAAAACCGATGAGCCCAACCTGCGATGGCAGGGTTTTGTGGAAGAACTGTTCGATCTTTGCAAACGCCTCAACATCGAATCCATTATCACCCTGGGCAGTATGTATGACCATGTTCTGCATACTGACCGGATCATATCGGCGGTGACATCCAACGCGGCCACGGCGACCTTGCTCAGACAAAGAGGCGTAAATTCTATTTCCTATCAGGGTCCCAGCGCCATTCATTCCACGATCCACTCCGCGGGATTAAAAAGAGCCCGCGCTTGTATGGGTTTATGGTGCCACTGCCCCTATTATCTTCAGGGCACCACCCACTTTGGGATTTTAGCCCATCTGGGAGAATTGCTGGCCTATTTGGGCGGCTTTGAACTTGACACCGGGAATCTGGAAACGAGCTGGGAAAAATTGAACGTTCAGATCGAAAAGCTGATCGAAAATAATGCGGAACTTCAGGCGGTGATCAAGGAGTTACGCAAGGCCAAAGTGCGCGGATCGGCCGCCGAAATGAAAGGCGCCATAAAATCAGACGAAAAAATCATTAATATCCAGGACTTTCTCGAGCCTAAATAACACCTTCCTATTTATTGACTTCACACCCATCCCAATAATGACTTCCCTTCAAGAGGAAAATAGGGATCACATCTTTATGTTGGCCCGTTGAGCCCGTTAGGCCGGTTGAGCCAGTTGAGCCTGCGAAAATAGGATAATTCCTGATTATTTTTTAACCGGATAACGGGCCAACAGGCTCAACCTAATAACCTTAGAAGCTGGTCCAGCTTCTAAAAGCGCCCATGCCTCCCTCTAAACGCGGCCGCCCGTGAACGGTGCGAACTCCTGTGCAAGCGGGATGAGCCATGGTGGCTTCGAAAGTGATGTTTTCGCTGACTGCCTGTAAAATTGTACACGAGGCGGGGCTGGTAGCCATATTTGAAATGGCGGTAGTGCGGGTATGCGTAACGATTATGTTTATAATAGTGACCGTGTTTGCGGTGATGGCGTTTACCACGATAACCCCTGCGGTCATCGCGATCATCGTCACGATGTTCTTTATAATGGCGATCATGTTTGCGGTGATGGCGTTTACCACGATAACCCCTGCGGTCATCGTAACGACCATAAGAATAATACCCGTAGGCGTAACCGTTGGAGCCACCGTAATAGGTGTTTTCGGCTGCCGATTCAGCTTCCTGCAGAATGCGGTCCGCTTCCAGGAGTGCCGCATCGGCCCTGGCATTGGCTTCCGCAATCCGGCGTTCGGCCGCCTGCTGCTCCCGCTGCAAAAACGCCTCCCGCTCGGCCAGCTGGTGCCGGGCAGCTTCAAGCCGGTCCGTCTCCCGGCGCTGGTTATCCGCTTCTTCATCATAGGGGATTTCAGGGGTCTTCATGAGAAGTTTGGCATGTTTCGGCGGTGCATAATTGGTAAAATGGTTTACACCGTTTTCATCCGTCCAGGAGTAAATGTCGGCATGCGCCGTTAAAGCCGCGAGACCGTAAACCCCTGCAGCCATCAATATCAGGATGATTATACTGAACCGTTTCATAGGTGCCCTCCCTTCAGATGCTTTAGGACCGCTGGCACACGTGTGGTCGGATTATTTCGCTTATCTCATTAACATAACCATTGTTTACCCCGTGTAAATCAGAACAGACCGAACCGGACAGGGGTTGCTTTATTTATACAGATAGACGCAGCCGCCGTCAACCCGGTCGACATGTTTCAACAT
>JASFIU010000334.1:0-5566 GCA_050122495.1 Desulfobacterales bacterium
GCTCAACACCCAGGCTGAAAAAATCAGAAATGTGAACTTCCTGTTCGGCACCATCTATTTTGTTGACCGCATACAACACCGGTTTGTCGGCGACCCGCAGCAGCGCGACCATGTCGCGTTCAAAAGGCGATACACCCGCTTTGCCGTCCAGCAGCAAAATAATCACGTCCGCATCTTCAATCGCCTGTTGCACCTGAAAACGGATGCCATCCGAAAATTCATCTCCATCGGTGAACCCGCCGGTATCCACAAGCGTAAACTCAATATCATTCCAACTTGCATCCCGGTAATGACGGTCACGGGTAACCCCCGGCAAGTCATCCACGAGCGCATCCCGGGTCCGGGTAACCCGATTAAAAAAAGTTGACTTGCCGACATTGGGTCGACCGACAATGGCAACAATGGGTTTCATAAAATTCAGTGCGCTGAATTTAAAAGTCACTAAAGTGATCTAAAGTTATTGTAATAACAGATGCATAGTCCGTTTTTATTTATGGTGAAATAAGACTGAATTGCAAGTATTTAATCAAGCTTGCGCATTCAATTTCCATCTTTTCGCATTTAAATGCAACACTGAAAATACCATGTGCAGTTATCAAGTTTGATTATGGGAAGAGGAATGTAATTCAGACACTTTTCCGCCACGGATCTTTGGCGGATTAGGCCGTTATTTTAGGCGCTTTCGGTCGAAAAAGGGCTTCGACCACATTGCGTACATATTGCTCGTCGGAGATACCGTCGGTGGCTTCTTGCGGAAAGGTGACAATGCGTCGAAAATAGGTTGACAGGTCACGGAAAAGCTCGATTCGGGCCTGGGATTCCAGGTCGTCCCGCCGGACAATGGCCTGGACGGCGATCTGTGCTTCGGCCGGGGTGATATGCTGCCGCAGGCGGGCTTCCAGGTGGGGATATTCGCGGAAGGAATTATATTTGTCTTTTAAAAGCTGATTCAAGTCCGGTTCGAAAATACGAGGACTCCAAGTAACGATGGTATTGGCCGCAAAATCACCCAGCCGCTGAGCCCGCCGACTGAACAGGCAAACAAGACCGCCGATCAAATACAGCACGGGTAAACTATCAATAAATCTTAACAGGTTCCGGACGACAATCTGGCTGAATTGAAGCCGCAGCCCCTGTTCATCCATCACGCGAAGCCGCAAAAGTTTTTTTCCCAGGGTTTGTCCGTTCCAATACCACTCTGTCAAAATTCCGTAGCCGATCGAAACAACAAAAAAACCGATAATATTTGCCGCCACTGCCAGATCGCGGCTGATAATCCCCAGGATGCCCAGAACAATATTCAAAATCGAAATGATCGCTATGATGGTCCCAAGATCTATCGCCCAGCCGAGAAACCGCGTAACCGGCCCCGCAAGCGGCAGCGAAAATTCGATGCCTTCGGGTGTTTTGATGATGAGTGTATTTGTTCTACTGGATAACATGGTTCGTTATTGAATGAGCTATTTTATAAAGTGACTAAAGTGAACCTAAGCCTCACGCAAAGCCGCAAAGGCGCAAAGATTTGAAAGTTTTTCTATTGTTTAAATTAATTCTTCGCGACTTAGCGTCTTTGCGTGAGCGATAAATTAAAATAGACAGAATTCATTAACTTTAGTCACTTTAGTTCACTTTAGTTCATTTTAGGCACTTTTCGTTACTTTCTTTCGACCGGCTCTTCCCAGGAAAAGCGTTAAAATCAACAACTCAAAAACGCCGAAAGCGATTTTGATCTGGTAGGGCATGACCGGTTCATGATATTGCGAGAAAAAGGATTCGATAATTCCAGCCCACACCAGCATCAGAGCCACACCAAAAATGAGTGTGACTAGATCATTGGATATTTTTCGCAAGCGATTTCGCAAAGATATGGGCTTGCCCCACCCGATGAGTGCGCCGGCCAGAACGATGCCCGCCTGCCCGGCAAGCAAAATGGCCGGAATCTCGATCGCCCCATGGGGCAGCAACCAGCCCAGCAGAAAGGTGGTCTCACCTGCCAGAACATAGTCGATCGCCACTGCGCCTAAAATGACACCGTTATAGAACAGCATAATTATTGTGCCGATCCCCCAGGTCATGCCGAGGGCAAGCGTAAAAATGGCCACCTTGGTATTGTGCGTCATTAAAAAAGAAGAAAAAGTTGATTTGGAACCTTTGAGACGATCGGTATCGACATCTTCTTCTTTTTTGACGCGATCAGACGGATCCCCCTGCAGATGAGAAAAGGGAAGAAGTATCTGCTTGGTGCTCGAATCCACGATGATGGTGAATCCGCCAAAAGCGGCTCCCACCATAATCGCCAGCAAACTAATCCAAAAGGCACGAATATGTTTGCGAAATGTTTGCGGAAAAATGGTAAAAAACCACTGCAGCGGCCTGAACCGGTGCGGTTTATCACGGGTTTCGTGGATCTCGCCAAAAGCCCGGCCGACCAAAGATTCAAGATAAAGCCGGGTGTTGGGCTCGGCCGAAAAGGTGGAAATCTTGGCTAAATCCGCTGAAGCACGCTGATAAAGATAATGAAAGCGTTCCAGGTGCCCGAGCTTTAAGCGGTACTCCGGCTTTTTTTCAAGCCGGTCCAGAACCGCTTCCAGCTCCGACCAGTACCGGCGTTCGGTGGTGATGAATTTTTGAAGATCTATTATCATAATCAAAAAAAGGATCTTATTTTTTAGTGACTAAAGTGAACTAAAGTTTGGAGTGCCTAGAGTTAAGGTGTCGCTTTGCTCCGTCATTATAAAAATGACAGAACTCATTAAATTTGGTCACTTTAGTTCACTCCCAACTTTAGGCACTTTCCCTTATAGAACCTGTCTACGCTTTAACGTCAGATACTGTGAAACCATCTCCGTACAAAAGTTTTCATGGTCCAACAGGCCCAAACCCACAGCGCGCCTTTGCAGAACTTTTTGAGTTTCCTGCAGCCGCCGCCATAGCAGGTGCCCGCCCAGATCGTCGTAGATATCATTAACCGAAGAAACCGATTCGGAAGAAAAAAGCGGCCTTGCAACCTCGGGTCTGAACATATTAACCAGAATGACATGCTGTCTGGAAACAAGATCGATGTACTGGGTAAAGCTATCCGCCAAAACAGGGTCATCCAAATGCGTTAAAAAAACAAGGAGCGCCCGCCGACGAATTTTATTGCCGATAAAGGTAAACAATTCAGCAAAATCAGGGGAAACGCTGCGGGGCTGCAATGTATAGATCGTATCCCGGCATATGTTGAAATGGGCTTTACCCATCTTGGCCGGTAAAAAAGATCGAACCTTGTCATCAAAGGTCAGTAAGCCGAACATATCCCCCTGCCGATCGGCAGCCAGGGCCATGATCAAAGTGGCGCTTATAAAGCGATGCAACAGGGTTGTTAAGTCGGCGGTCGCGGTTTGGGCATCACCCGGGATCGGCGGTGAACTTGGTTGCGCCGCCCTGGCGCTTAACCGCGATGCATCAACAATGACATATATTTGCTGGGTTCGCTCGATTTGATAAACTTTGGTTATCGGTTCTCCACGCTTGGCGGTTGTCTTCCAGTGAATATCTTCAAAGCTGTCACCGGGAAGATATTCTCTGAGCTGCTCAAAATCTCTTCCTTTGCCGACCTGTCGTTGGGCGTGAATACCCAGCCCTTTATTTAAAAAGAGCCCGCTTAAATTTTTGCGCTCATCGAACAGGTTGGGATACACCCGAATTTCCATATTGATTCCGACCGCGCATCTTACCGACCAAAATCCCCATAATGATGCTGTCTCCAGATAGCAGGTATCCAGATGGTAACGTCCCTGTTTTATGCCCGTCAGCAACCAGTCGACAGAAGAAATCGGGTTTTCTTCCGGCAACTCTATGCACATTTCAATTGCAGGTGTATAAATTTCTCCCGGCAATGCCAGGCCAACCCGCAAGTGTCTGACGTCCAGATTATTGTTTTCAATCTGTAAATTGAAATTTCCTTCCCGGCCCATCGAAATCCGAACCACTTCCGGCAACGTAACACGGATGCCCGCCAGTTTCCCCCGAGAGCGATAGGCATCCATTGTGGCCACAATCATAACAACGCAGGCTAAAACGATGGTGGGCGCTGCAATCGAAGAAACCACCACCAGCAACAGGGTGCAGGGCAGTAAAATAAGCCCTATAAAAATGAGAAGGCGGTATGTTGGAACTATTTTCATTAATTCAGACTCTTAAATCATGCCTCAACTTTAGCTATCTAATTTTAAATGCGTATCACGCAGATTATTCCGTTACGGGTTTCGGGTTGCGAGTTGCGGGTTTATGCATGGCTTCATGCAACGCGTAACACGTAACACGCAACGCGAAACTCGACGGCCTAGCGCGGAACCGCAATTTCCTTTAAAATATTCTCAATTACTTCTTTGACGGTTAATCCCTCGATCTCATATTCGGGCCGCAGAATCAGGCGATGCTCTAAAACCGGATAGGCCATGGTTTTTATATCGTCCGGGGTTACAAAGTCCCGCCCGCTAATGGTCGCAAAAGCCCGGCTGGAAAGCAGCAGGGCCTGGGTGGCCCGTGGTCCGGCCCCCACGAGGACACTTTGATGTTCGCGTGTTTTGCGGACAATATCGACGATATAAGCGATGAGATCTTCCTTTACCAGAATCCCTTCCAACGCGGCCCGCAGTTTAGTTAATACTTCCGGCGTTATAATCTGCTGGACCGCGCCGCTCGCCAGTGTGTTTTCCGGGGAATCTTTGCCAAGCATTCTCTGGGCAAGGGTGAGTTCTTCCTTTTTACCGGGAGGGTCCATGGTAATTTTGAGCATAAAACGATCTTTTTGAGCCTCGGGCAACGGATACGTACCCTCATATTCGATCGGGTTCTGAGTGGCAAATACCGTAAAATTCGACGATAAGGCATGGGTTTCGCGATCGATTGTTACCGTGCGCTCCTGCATGGCCTGAAGCAATGCGGACTGCGTCTTGGCCGGCGCTCGGTTGATCTCATCTGCAAGCAGAAAAGTGGAAAAGACCGGGCCTTTAACCAGTGAAAAGGCATTGGTCTGTAGGTTAAAAACGTGGGTTCCGGTAATATCGGTGGGCATCAAATCCGGTGTAAATTGGATTCGGGCAAAATCGCATCGCATCACATGTGCAAGGGTTCTCACCAGCAGCGTTTTGGCGATGCCGGGTACGCCCTCGATGAGCGCATGGGTGCCGGTAAAAATCGCTATCAATGCCAGATCCACAACATGCTCATAGCCGATGATCACCTTGGCCACTTCCTTTTTCGTTTTTAAAAGCGCCTTTTTTAAAATTTCCGTATTTTCAGTCATAGCGTGTTTCCTTTGAAATTATTTCGATGATCCGTCGATAGCCCGCAACGGGGTCAATGGTTTTGGGGGACTGGGTTTCAATCCTTTGCAGAGCCGATTTGATTTGTTTGAGCGTTTCGTTTTGAGACCGCTTTTGGGGTTGAATACTGCGTTCCCATTCCTGTACACAGGTTTGCAGCAAATGCCGCTTTGGAATATTACGCCGCAGCAGGCTGATTAAACCCTGCGTCGCTTCGCGATCGGAGACAAAATCTTTGCTTTGGCGTGACCGGC
>JASFIU010000335.1:0-5565 GCA_050122495.1 Desulfobacterales bacterium
TGCCTGTCCCCTTCCCCGTATCAAAACCCTTCATCACAAGAGGTAGGTTAAATTGAAGGAATCCAGCGCGCTTAAAGAGGAATTGAATCGTTTAAAGAATGAGAAATCAGCGTTTAAGGCCCAAAGCAAGCTGCTTGAGAAATTTGTCACCCTGGCGCGATCACCCGGGAAAGATAAAATGCTTATCAAAATCCTGCGGAAGACGCTGGAGGTTTTTGCAGGGTTAACCGGGGCCGAAAAAGGAAGTCTGTTCTTACTCGATCGCAATGGCGTGGTGATAGAGAGTATTTTAACCCGCAGTGATGCAACACCGGAGCAGCGCTCCCATCTCATCGGGCGGGTTCTAGATAAAGGGCTGGCCGGCTGGGTTCGACGGCATCGTGAGGTGGGGTTAATTATAGACACCCAAGAAGATGATCGCTGGTTGGACCTTCCCAATCAACCTTACACCGTTCGCTCCGCCCTGGCAGTGCCCATCCTGAGAGACGAAAAAATTCTGGGCCTGCTCACCCTGCTACATGCGCAAGCCGGCCATTTCAAAGAAGAGACCGCCGAATTGATGAAAATGATCGCCGGGCAGATAGCGATCGCGCTTGAAAATGCGAGGTTGTACGCCAAATTATCCAATTACTCTAAAGCGCTAAATGCAGAGCTTGAAAAAGGCAAGAAGATTCAAAGGGATTTTTTGCCTGCCGATATTCCCCAGATTCCCGGTTGGGAAATCGATACCTGTTTTCATCCCGCCCGGCAGGTTTCCGGGGATTTTTACGACGTTTTTATGCTTCCGGGAAATTACATCGGTCTGGTGATTGCCGATGTATGCGACAAAGGGGTGGGGTCGGCCCTTTATATGGCCCTTTTTCGCAGCCTGATACGGGTTTTTTCCGGACAGATCAGCCTGGGGGGCTGGTCGGCAGCAAAATCCAGCAAAGATAATGAAAAACCGTCCGAGGCCGATGTCGCCCGCATGCTGCATGCGGTATCCCTTACCAATGACTATATCGCCGAAGAGCACGGCCAGGAGGTCATGTTCGCAACGCTCTTTTTTGGGGTGCTCAACCCGGCCACCGGTGATCTTTCATTTGTCAACGGAGGGCACGAGCCCCCTTGCATAATCGGACCCTCAGGAATTAAAAAAAGCTTAAAGGCATTCGGGCCTGTTGTGGGCATCATCAGTGGTGCGGAATTTGAAATACAGCACGCTCAACTCGATTATGGTGACAGTTTAATCGGCTATACTGACGGGGTTACCGAAGCCCTTTCGCCCCAGAAGACATTTTTTTCCAAAGAAAAATTTCTGGCGCTGATAGAAGACCCGGTTTCGTCAGCCAGCGAGCTGATCGAGCGAATCAAAACCCAATTGTTTAGTCATATCGACAATGCGCCCCAGTTTGACGATATCACCATGCTCGCCGTTCACCGCAAGCCAAGTAACCCCTAACCAATTACCGTCAGACCATCCAATTGCAAACCCATTTTTCCAGATCCAACGGTCCTGAAAAACCGATCAGAAAAACAGCTGCACTTTTTTGTGAGACATGGCAGCAAATTCGGATCTGTTAATCTAGCGATTTTGCCAGGACGGCTTCTCTTTGTTCAAAAACGCATTTATTCCGTTTTGGGCATCTACGGCGTTTAGGTTCATGCTCATCGTATGTTTGGCATAGTGCATGGCATTGCTGTCGGATTGATCCACCTGGGCATAGAATCCTTGTTTGCCGATGGCCAGCACGAATCTCGAGGCTTCGGCGATTTGTTCCGCCAGTTTGTTAGTTTCTTCTTCCAAACTTTCCAGCGGAACCACCCGGTTAATCAAGCCCAGCTCCTTGGCTTCCTGGGCCGAGAAAAACCTTCCGGTCAGCAGCATTTCCATAGCGGCTTTACGGCCGATGGCGCGGGTTACAGCTACCGCCGGTGTCGTGCAGAACAGACCAATTTTAACGCCGGGCGTCGCAAACTGAGAACCTTCTGCGGCCACTGCCAGATCGCACCAGGCCACCAGCTGGCAGCCGGCGGCAGTGGCAATGCCCTGAACCTGTGCGATAACAGGCTGTGGCAGGTCATGGAGCAGTTGCATCATTTGTGTGCATCGATCGAAGATATATTTATACTCCTTGATCCCATTGCCGACCATCTCCTTAAGGTAGTGACCGGCACTGAAATGTTTTCCGGCTGCCTTAATGATAACAACTTTTATCGATTCATCCTGGGCAACACCTTCGAATGCATCTATCATTTCCGAGATCATCTGGTTGGAAAATGAGTTGATTTTTTTAGGATTGTTTAAAGTCAATATGCCGATGGGGCCTTTGGTGGTATACAAAATTTCTTCATACGCCATGCCTTTTCTCCTTTTGGTTTGGAATTAAGGGGTTTCATAGGTTTTTATTTCAGCGAAGTGATAACGTCAAGATCAAAAAAGGAGTAGAAACTTTTAAGATTTTATTGTTCTTAAATTGATATATTTCAAATGTTTAACTGATATTATAAAAGTATCAGTTTATATATTTATCATGGGTCGACGACCACCCGCAAAGCGGGTGGCTTGGATTTTGCCGCCATAGGCGGTAAGAGACAGGGGCACGAAATGCCCCAATCGTTGCGGTTGGAACCGTGGATTCTCGTGCAAAGTCCCGCCGTGGCGGGATTTGAAAACAACCCATCATTTCAAATTCGGGTTGCCGGTATTTTTTCAAGGGGCTTACCGGCAAGCGGGCCCGAAATACTTCTGGACATTAATTGAGACCAGAGACTATCGGTCTGATGGTCATAAAGCAGCACATTGCTTTTATACAGACGGCCGGATACGCCAAAGGTATGATCCTGCCCTTCAATTTGACGGGAGTACACGACTCCTGTTTGGGTCAACGGTCAGAAGGTTACCACAATCGGAATCCCGTTGACCGTATCATTTACAACCTCATGCCAATTGAGGATCTTTATCGGGTACGCCCGAGCTTCCGAGCCAATCCTGACGCCAATGACGTGATCCGAACTATCCAGAAAGTCGGCTTCGGCAGTGGGCACAAAATCGGGATCCAATATGGCCGGGATTCCATCTTTAGAAGGATTGAGATCGCCTTACACTCCAGGAAGGATCTCAAAAGCGTGCCAGTGAAGGGGTGTGCTTAGAAGTGGTTTCAAAGCCTCAGATCAGTTCCAAGGGCAAGGCGTCAGGCCGATCGGGAAAGCGCAGCATACATGGGTATGTGAGCATTTACCGGAGGCCTGCAACGCAGCCATTGGACCTTAGATGGGGTTTTGAAACCACTTCTAAACAAATCACCTCGAGCCTTTTGAAAGACTCGAGGTGAGGTTTGAATATAAAGCGCCGCGTATCTGCCGGTCTGAATCCTGCCATCAGATAGCATAAAAAGGCGGGTGAACCGCAATCGGGTTGATTATTTAAATCTTTCCCGATCTGCCGTCATCGCAAGGTTCATCAATATCATCGAAACGTGAATGTTCGGCGGTGGTGCTTAATCCGCACGCTTTAAGCTCTTCAGCAGTTTGCATTGCATTACCACAACACTCCGGTGCTTTTGACTCCTCAGCACTGACCTCGACGGTGTTACCGCAACTGGCGCATTCATAAACTTGCACGTCTGCCATGAAATCCTCCCTTATTCCCAATGTCTGTGTGATTATTTTAGCCAATAAAGTACCGGATTTAAAATAATGGATTTCGGGCGGGGTGTCAAGCCACCAACCATGGAATATTGGAATGCTGGGCACGCAGTGAAGCTAAATTAGTTCTCATGTTTCCATTATTGCTTGACAACAATTTAACTTTCGCCAATAAAATTGACCTATGAATATTTTGCCCAAAATCATCATGTGGGTGCTTATTTTCTACTGCGGTTACTGTATTTTTCTATTTCTTATGCAGCGATCCATCTTATTTCCCCGTAATCAAATCCCCTCCCCCACGAAAACCGATATTGTGATTCCCGGGCTGGAAAAAATTTGGTTGAACACGGAATTCGGAAAAATTGAAACCTGGTATCTGCCGCCGGTTTCCGGGTCTCAGACAAAGCCGGCGCCGGCGGTCATTTTTGGTCATGGCAACGGTGAATTAATCGATTATTGGCCGGAAGCACTTCAAAACTTCAACCGTATGGGGATCGGCTTGATGCTGGTGGAATATCCGGGTTATGGACGCTCGAGCGGGATGCCGTCCCAAAAGAGCATTACCGGAACATTTGCGGCTTCCTATGATGCCTTAATATCCAGAGAAGATGTCGACCCTTCCAGGATCATTTTGTTCGGCCGGTCTGTTGGCGGTGGTGCGGTCTGCGCGTTGGCGCGCCATAGACCATCGGACGCCCTGATCCTCATGTCGACTTTTACCAGCGTGCAATCCATGGCCGCTAAATTTTTGACTCCGAAATTTCTGGTGCGCGATCCGTTTAACAATCTGGAATTAATCAAAGGCTACCAAGGGCCGGTTTTGGTGATTCACGGCCGGGATGACCGCATCATCCCTTTTGCCCACGGTGCCAATCTCCACCGCGCGGCCAAAAACAGTCAATTAATCACCTATGAATCCGGACACAATGATTGTCCGCCCGACTGGAATCAATTCTGGCGAGATATCGCGTCCTTTCTGACGGATCATAAGATTATCTCAAGTGATAATTTTGGTTGAGCGCATTGTTCTGTTACACGATGATCCTCTTTGCCGGTTAGCTCGTAAAACATAAAATCAGATGTTTTCCTTATTTAGGCATATTGAAAGGTTTACCAACATCGTGATACCATCTACGTACCTTTAGTTTGTGGATATTTGAATGTTTCTCAATATATTGGAGGGATTTCTAATGGGAAAGAAACCTTCGTACGAAGAACTGCAGCAAAAATTTAGCGCCCTGGAAAAACAGGTTATTGAAGTCAAGGAATCCGAGGCGGCATTGCGAAGCAGCCAGCAGTACTACCGCGATCTATATGAAAATGCGCCCATTGCTTATTTTTCAATCAGTCGCAATGATGGATCTATATTAGGGTTCAATTCCGAAGCCGTGCGGCTGCTCGGATACAAGAAGGAGGCCCTTGTGCAAATGAAGGTTTTAGACCTGTATGCCGATACAGCGCAGGGTGCCTCCAAGGCAAAGGCACTTTTCGAGCGTTTCCAGAAAGGGGAATCGATAAGAGATGAAGAGTTGCAGATGAAAAGCCGGGACGGCCAGCTTATATGGGTAAACCTCAATATAGAGCCCGTGAAAAGTAGAGACGGGGATGTTGTTGAGAGCCGATCGATGGTGATCGATATCTCAGAACACAAGCAGGCAGAAGTTGCACTGCGGGAGTCTGAAGAAAAATTTCGATCTGTCACCGAACAGTCGCCCAGTATGATTTTTATCAATAAAAAGGGCAACGTGGTCTATTGCAATAAAAAATGCGAAGAGGTTATGGGGTACTCGCAAAAAGAATTTTACAGCCCTGATTTTGATTTTTTCGATTTGATCGCTGAAGAATCTAAAAAAACAGTAAAATCAGCGTTCGCGAAGCATTTGCAGGGCCTCGAAGTCGAATCATATGAATATCGTATTGTTACCAAGGGCGGCG
>JASFIU010000336.1:0-5563 GCA_050122495.1 Desulfobacterales bacterium
GGTATTTCAAGTGCATGGCATAGACCTTTCGCTTATCTTCATCCAAATAGTTATTTAATCTATAAATCTTGACAATTTGTTTTTCATATTTAGATAACATTAAGAATACTTAAATTAAGTGAAGAAAATCATAAAAGGAGGGACTATGAAAAAGCCCATTTTTATTTTTTTAACTGGACTACTGCCCTTTTTGTTTTTCCTTTCAAACGCAGATGCCCATTGTGAGATTCCGTGTGGTATATATGATGACGAATTGCGAACCAAGCTTATCGCTGAACATGCCACCACCATTGAAAAATCGATGAAACAGATAATGGAACTAAGCAAGGCGAACTCCGTAGACTACAATCAACTTTCACGCTGGGTTTCGAACAAAGAAGCTCATGCAACAAAAATTCAAAAGATCATCTCCCAATATTTTATGACCCAACGAATTAAGCCAGGCCAGAAAAAGTATGTTGAAAAATTAACTGCTTTGCACAAAATGCTAATCGCTGCTATGAAATGCAAACAGACGACTGACTTTTCACATGTCGATGCGCTAAGATCGCACTTGAAAAATTTTGAAGTACTCTACTTTGGTCAAAGCAATAATTAAATCGATGATATTATAAGAGAATTTGGCTCCCTTCCCTTTAAAAAGAGGCTGGAGTGTTGGGGCACGCGTCCCTTATCTTTTTGGACATGGATGACAGAGAGTTTCGGTTGGTTCCAACAGCCAGGGCTTTTTCGCAGAGAGCATCATGTCTGATCTTATAACTTGCACCCCTTCGATTATGCTCTTCTATATGTTAAGGTAATTTGGCTTTTCAAAATGGCGGCATAGCCAAGTGGTAAGGCAGAGGATTGCAAATCCTTTATCCCCTGGTTCGACTCCGGGTGCCGCCTTGATAATATTCTCACTCACCGATTATTTGGGACACTTTCCATTAAAACCCAAATCCAAGACGGTGGGGTGAATATTCGCGTGTTTGCGATTCATTTATGCAGCTTGAAAACAATATGGAGGTGGGAGATGCCATTAAAAGAAAAAAAAGCAGTTGTGATTGGAGGCAGCTCTGGAATTGGTTTGGCCGTTGCCAAGGTGCTTGTTAATTCTGGTGCACGCGTTGTCATTGCGAGCCGTTCATCTAATAAATTGACCGAGGCGCAAAGAACCATCGGAGCGAATACATTGGTCTATCAGCTAGACGTCACACAGGAGGAAAGGGTGCAGAAATTTTTCAAAGAAATCGGTTCTTTTGACCACCTCGTGTGCACTGCTGTTAGCGGGATAAACGCTCCATTCCTTGAAATGGATACCGATGATGCTAAAGCTGTATTTAAGACCAAGTTCTGGGGACAATACTATGCTGCCAAGCACGGGGCGCCCAAGATCAGGCCAGGGGGCTCCATTACATTGTTTTCCGGCATTGCCAGTCACAAACCCGTTGAAGGACTCTCTGCAATTGCCGCTGCGAATGGAGCTGTCGAGGCACTCGCTCGTTCTCTGGCCGTTGAATTGGGGCCAATTAGGGTCAACACCGTCTTGCCCGCGGTCATTAGCACACCCCAATATGATCGCATGCCTGACGACAAGCGCAATCAATACTTGGAACATTACGGCGCTAAACTTCCTGTGAAGCGTCCGGGGAACCCTGATGACGTGGCCGCAACTGTCCTTTACCTGATTTTGAATTTGCATACCACCGGGACCCTGGCAGAGGTCAACGGCGGCTATCGACTCGTTTAAAGTCATGGCATCGAAAACACTACAAGCCTAAAAAGTCGCTGGCTATTAAATTTATCATTCAACAATTTAAAATTATTCAGACAAAGTGCCAGTTTATTCCCAGTCAAGCAGCCGTTGCTGGCCTTCGAGTTTGCGGATTTGGGTCAGGTCCTGGCTGACCTCGAGGCAGCCGCGGTAGTAGCCGTCGGCGTCCCGCACCGCGAAATAGCGGATATAGATGAATTTGCCGCCCAGCTCGATCCAGAATTCGGCGGTGTCCCGTGAGCCGGACTTGAAGGCATCCAGGATCTGGTTGACCAGATGAACGCTTTTGGGGGGATGGCAGTTGCGAACCTCCCGGCCGATGATGGCGGGGCTGCGCGGAAAAATCCGCTCAGGTCCTTCGGAGTAGTAAGCCACCCGGTCGTTTTCGTCCACGAAAGTTAAGTCAACCGGCAGGTGGGTCAGCATCAGGTTGATCTGCTCCAGGGTCATCCGTCCCGTATCCAGGCTCAAAGCCCCGGCGACTTCTTTGAGAACCGCTGCCGGTTTGGGAGGCACGTCCTCGCGTTCCTTGATGATATCTTCGGGCCAGCCCGCATCCGGTACCACCCAGGCAAAACCGATATCAGCCTCGCCCTCTTTGACCTTGATCCATTCCTGATCGGAAAGCATATCCAGACTGGCTGGATAAAGGATGTGCTCTTCTTTGTAAATCATGTCGCGGATAGCCTGGATGGCTTCCTTCAAAAGCGAAATGGTGCCCTCCGGATCGGATTCGGCAAGAGCCTGTCTGGCCTGCTTAAGACCTGCGCGGATATCATCGTGGATGGACCACATTACCTGAGAAGGTCCGGTAAAATGATGCGCTTCCAGCATGGGAAAGAGCTGATTTTCCTTACGCGTGTAATGGGCATCGACCTCGGAAAGGCGCTCGATAAGCGCTCGCAGCGCCTGACTATTCTCCTGGAATGCCTCAGCAACGGGAGGGTGTCCGATGCGCCCCATGAGCATGCTGGTTTCGCTCATGATTTTCTCAGAAGCCCGGTTCTCCTTCATGAAGGTGTGGATGGGATGCCCCAGGGGAGGCTCCGGCCGGTCCTGCTCCTCGAGAGCCTCTTTAAATATTTCAACATGGACGTCACACAGGCGTTTGATCTCTTCGGCGGGCAGCCCTTCGTCCATCAGGGCTTGCTCCATTTTAGCGATCTCAGACGCTTCGACGCCAGCGATCAATTCGGTAAATCTTTGTTTGAGCACCGCCATGTCTTCTCCGGCGTGAAGCGCTTTGATGATTTCCTTGAGCGCCGCCTGCTTTTCATCGGGATCGCTAATCGCACTGCCGGCTCCGTCGGGAGTTGCTTCGTCCGGCGTCTCGGCTTTGTTTGTTTGCCGCTCTACTTCTTTTGTCAGGGCGGCTAAAAATTCGTCCAGATCCAATCCACCGATATCAGCGACCTTGCCGAGGGTGGCCACCTTGCCCAATGTTTTACGCATGATCGGATTCTTGAGCCCCTTAAATTTAGGCGACAATGTGAATAAAAAATCCTCCAGGAAAGGGTATTCTTTCAACAATTTGTTAATTTTGGTGTTGGCGTTGATTTCCATGATGATCTCTCCTTGCCAAGATCAATGAATGCAGATTGTAGGATAAAATTTAAAGAAAAATCAATCGTAAGTCAAATTTTCAATATCATTTATTATATTGCTAAGGGCATTACCGGCAATACTTTAGTACAGGATCCGATTTTTATGCTTGCACTGATGGGAATTTAAACCGAGGTCGACGTTTATCAGGTTTCGATTATCAAACGATAGATTCCTGGTATTTTTTCTTGACATGTTCAATTCTATTAAATATATATTTTTTTGAAATTTTATAGTGTGAAACACAAAAAAATTGATGAAGCCAACCTCGACCCATCAATCGCTCAAGAGAGGCCTGCAAATCGTTGAAATGGTGGCCGAAATGGCCGAACCGCCAACGCTGTCGGCGATTGCCCGCAAAAGCAAATTAAACCGGAGCACAACACACCACATCCTCAAAGCACTTGTAGAATTCGGCTATCTGGTCCAGGCACCCAAGACGCATGTCTATTCGCTGTCATCCAAGCTCTTTCGGCTTACCCGGAGAACCTGGCCGACGGAACAATTGGCTGAGATCGCCACTCCGTATCTTGAGGAATTGGGCAGCCTTACGAAAGAAGGCACAAGTCTGGCTGTTTTCCGAAACGGCCGCGTGATTATCGCTGCCAGGCAGGAGCAGGACGGCCCCTTACGCGTGGTTCAGCGGATCGGAGAATCAAGGCCGGTCTACTGCACCGCCGTAGGTAAAGTACTGGCAGCGGGATTGTCTGAACAAGATCTGGAAGAACTAATCGAACGGACCGACTTCCAGAGGAAAACACCAAAAACGATTACTTCGCCGGTCGGTTTTCGGAAGGAGATGGCCCGAGTTAGAAAACGAGGCCTGGCCTTCGATAATGAAGAGCATATCAAAGGTGTGCGTTGTCTTGCAGCTCCCATAAGAGATTATTCAGGCGAGACCCGGGCGGCCCTTTGTGTTGTCGGCCCCAAAGACAACTTATCACCTAAACGGATGGCCAAGCTACAACACAGTTTGCTTGGCACAGCAACCGCTCTGTCGGCAAGGTTGGGATTCAAGCCTGAAAAGTCGAGCTAAAATTTATAATTTTTGGGTCATCAGACCGCAAATCAACCACAAAGGAGGTGGCACCACAATAAAAAATTGAGGTCGCATTAGATGGCTTGTAACCGCCAAAAAAAGGAGGAAAAATTATGAAAAAGTTTATGATTACGGCAATCGTAATGGCCGCCGCTTTAACATTGTTTTGGTTCGGCGGGGCGCTGGCGGAACAGGTAACCTTGAGGTTTTCCGATTGGCATCTAACCGAAGATGTTTGGAATAAATCGCTTAACGAGGGGATGGACATATTCCAAAAACAGAATCCAAACATCAAGGTGGTTATGGAACCCGTTTCCTACGGGGAAAAGGAGACCAAGTACACGGTGGAATCGGCTGCAGGACGCGCACCGGATGTTTTTCACGTGCATGCGTTTTCTTTGCCCATGTTTTTCGGTAAGGGATTTGCCAAGGATTTATCCCCCTTTATCGCCAAAGAAGATCCCAAATTTCTGGAGGCGTGGTTTCCTCTGGCCATCAAGCTGATGCAGCACAACGGTAAAGTGCATGCCATGCCCGGTGATTACATGACCATGGTCCTTTTTTACAACACTGAGATTTTCAAAGCCGCCGGGATGGATCCGAACAAACCGCCCAAAACCTGGGACGAGTTTCTGGCTTATGCCAAAAAGCTCACCCGGGATACCGACGGCGACGGTAAGGTGGATCAATGGGGATTCGGTACCGTTGGTGCCAAGAGCCCCGGATTTTCAATGAGGTTCGGTCCGTTTATCTGGAGCTTCGGCGCCGATTATCTGACACCGGACCAGAAACGGTCCGCGCTCGATTCGCCTGAAGCCAAGCAAGCCTTTACCTTTTTTGTTGAGCTGTACACGAAACACAAAGTCGTTCCACCCGGTCTGACGGCCATGAATCCCCAGGAAGTGCGCACCCAGTTTGCCCAAAAAAAAGTGGCCATGATCCTGGGCTCCGGTTGGACGCCGCCAATCGTCAACAAAATCAATCCCGCTCTGAATGCTTTCGAGGTCCTCAGCTGTGCGCCTGCTCCACTCAAAGTTAAACCGGCCACCGCCATCTGGCTGAGCTCCTGGGTGATGAGCCCCAATACCAAGCATCCCAACGAAGCCTGGCAGTTGATAAAATTTATCACCAGTAAAGATATTGAGTTGAAATGGTTCGTAGATAAT
>JASFIU010000337.1:0-5559 GCA_050122495.1 Desulfobacterales bacterium
ATTGAGGTGTTCACCGCAAGTCCAGGGCGCCAGCCGGGATGCCGTGCGGTATTGCCGCAAGGTGATTGAAATTGAGATGAATTCGTCAACCAACAATCCTCTGATTTTTGCAGACTCCGAAGAGTTTCTACTGGGGGGTAACTTTCATGGTCAACCGGTCGCCCTGGCGATGGATTTTCTCGGCATGGCGGTTGCCGAGCTGGCCGACATCTCCGAACGGCGGATCGAACGCCTGGTGAATCCCAAGTTGAGCGGACTGCCGGCGTTTCTGGTGGATGACGGTGGCCTCCATTCTGGTTTTATGCTGGCGCAATACACCGCGGCGGCCCTGGTATCCGAAAATAAAGTCTTGTGTCATCCGGCCAGCATCGATTCGATTCCCACCTCCGCTAACAAAGAAGATCATGTTTCCATGGGAACCGTTTCCGCGCGAAAGTGCAGGGAGGTTGTCAGCAATGTCGAAGATGTCATCGCCATTGAGCTTCTGTGTGCTGCCCAGGCGTTGGATCTTTTTACCAACATGAAACCCGGCGAAGGCACCCTGGCCGCCTACCAGGCAATCCGTCAGGCAGTGCCGCATCTTGAAAAAGATCGCATCCTTTCAACAGATATTTCCGCCGTCAAGCAGATCATGCGCAACGCCAAAATCCTAAACGCGGTTGAAAAACAGGTCGGCGTTCTTCAATAGTTGGCTTGCGTTAGCGCTTTATTTCTTGACACCCACCCATGATTTTTTTAAATTAATTTTTCCGGTCATTACTGCAAGTTGGCCGGCATTTCTATTTGCGTTTTAAGGAGTCACCGACCTTGGAATTACTGGGAAAGATTATTGAAATCAATTTAACCGAAGAAAAATGGAAAATAAGGGAGTTTCCCGAATCCGTCGAACAAGATTACCTCGGCGGTCGCGGCCTCAATGTCAAACACCTCTATGAATCGATTCCATCCGGCACCGACCCTCACGGACCCGATAACATTCTGACCTTAGCGTGTGGCGGGTTGACCGGCACAGCGGCACCTGTTTCCTCCAGACTTCATATTAATGCCCTTTCTCCTTTAACCGGCCTTTTGGGCGGTTCCAACGTCGGCGGCGGATTTGGTGTCAGCTTGCGTTCAGGCGGCATTCAGCAGCTGGTTATTCGCGGTCAGGCATCCAGACCGGTATATCTCTGGATGGACGGCGATTCAATTGAAATTCGCAACGCCAAATCCCTGTGGGGCAAGGATACATGGGAAACCCAGGATGAGTTGAAAACCAAGCTGGGCAATCAAAAATTGAAGATTCTGGCCATCGGCCCGGGCGGCGAGAACGGATGTGGTTTCGGCTGTATCATTACCGATCGGGATCATGCGGCCGGACGCACCGGCATGGGGACGGTGATGGGATCCAAAAACCTGAAGGCCATTGTGGTCAAAGCCGCAAAGTCCCAGGCTGCCTTTCGTCCTAAAAATGACGTGCATGAAGCCATCAAGCGCTACCTTTGGCAGATGAAGAACGCGCCTGAGTTTAAAACCATGAAAGAACACGGCGGGGCCGGCTATGTCACCTGGGCAGATGAACTGGGTATTTTAGGCACCCGCAATTATCGCGATTATCACTTTGAGGACGCCGAGCGTATTGACGGCAAGCGTCTGAAAGACAACATCACGCGCAAGCACGGCTGTCCGCGGTGCCCGGTTCAATGTAAAGCCGATCTAAAATTTTCAACCGGAAGACTAAAAGGCAAAGAAGCCGTGCGGCCCGAATTCGAGCCCATGCTGGCGCTGGGCGCCAAGTGCGGATTAAATGATTTGCAGACCCTGGTTTATCTGGACAACCTGTGTACCCGGCTGGGTCTTGATAGCATTTCAGCCGGGACCGTGATTGGCTTTGCCATGGATCTTTTTGATCGCGGTATTATTACCCGGACGGATACCGGCGGGTTGGACCTGGGCTGGGGCAACGGGGAGGCCATGGAAACGTTGATCCGGCAAATGGCCTTAGGGGAGGGGTTTGGAAGAATTCTTGCCAAAGGTGTCCGTCAGGCAGCGCAGATTATCGGCCGCGGGGCCGAGCGCTATGCGGCTCACATCAAAGGGCTCGAAATGGCCGGCTATCACCCCTATAACATGATGGGGACTGCCCTGGGGTATTCGGTTTCAAGCCGAGGTGCGGATTTCAGTGATGTCTATGCGACTCTGGAATACAAGTGGTTGCCGGATGAGGCCACCAAAGTCTTCGGCACCCCCGTTTCAACAGACCCGCGGTCGATTCAGGGAAAATCCGAACTGGTGCGACGGTCCATGATCGTGGGTTCGGTATTAGACTGTCTTGGATTATGTAAGGTTCCGGCGTTGTGTTTGATTTGCACCTATGACCTGGTGAGTGAGGCCGAACTCGTTTCTACTCTGAGCGATCGAACAGTTAACGTCACCGAGCTTTTTATGGCCGGCGAAAGGGTTGTCAATCTGGAACGGCTGTTTAACCTGCGGCACGGAACCGCAATTTCGAATGATCGCCTGCCGGATATGTTTTTTGAGAAAGAGTACAATGCCGGCATACAGCCCTCCAAACCGGCCGAGTGGATGGAACCCATGAAGCAGGAATTTTATAAGATCATGGGCTGGGATGACACCGGACATCCAACAGCCGAAAAACTGGCCGAGTTGGGCATCGCCCGGCCGCATTACGCAACTCAGCCGGCAGCCTGATTTCCATCTGCGAGGCAATGAAAGCGGCATCATGAGTGTAAATTCCCACCTTTTTACACCGACCTTAAATTTTCTTTCGGATCAAAATAAGGATAAAATCCACCAGGCGGCGCTGAAAATCCTGGCGCAGATTGGCATGAAGATATTTCATCCTCAGGCGCTCGAACTGCTTGGCGCTGCCGGCTGCAATGTTGAAAATGATCATATCGTAAAAATACCACATGAACTAGTGGTTCAGGCCCTGGAAAGCACGCCCAAAAATATTGCCGTTTACGATCGGGAGGCCAATCATTGCATGGATGTCGGGGGGCGTCGCGCGTATTTTGGAACCGGCTCGGATCTGATCTTTTCACATGACGCCATCAAGAATGAGCGGCACTTGTGTGTTCTTGAAGACGTCCGCCGTGCGGCGCGGGTGGCCGATGCGCTGCCCAATATCGATTTTATCATGTCCTTTGGGCACCCGTCTGACTGTCTGCCGCAACACGCATATCTGCTCAGCTTTCAAGCCATGACCGCGAATTCCATCAAGCCCATCGTCAGTACCGCCCAGGGTCGGGAGGATCTCACGCAGATGTGGCAGATCTGCCGCATTCTCAGAGGTTCAGACAGGCAGTTGCGTGAAAAACCACTGATGATCCATTATAGTGATCCGATCAGCCCGTTGAAGCACCCCTTTTACAGCTTGGATAAACTGTTGTTTTGTGCCGAAAAATGCGTCCCCCTGGTATACTCCGCAGCACCGATTGCCGGAACGACAGCGCCAATGACCATCGCCGGACATGTGGCTCAAGGACTGGCGGAGTGTCTCTGCGGCCTTGTGATCCACCAGCTCGCATCCAAAGGCGCGCCGTTTGTGATGGGCATGGGGCCGGCGGTATTGGATATGGCCACCGGTGAGTGCTCTTATAATGCACCCGAGTTCTTGCTGTCTTTACAGGCGATCATTGAAATGAGCCATTATTATGATTTGCCCAACTGGGGATATGCGGGAACCACCGATGCACAGATTCCGGATGAACAGGCCGTGTTTGAGGCCGGCCTGGAAACATTTATCGCCGCCATGACCGGATCGAACTTAAATCACGATGTCGGCTATATGGATTTTGGACGTACGGGCAGCCTGGAGTTAGTGGTGATTCTGGATGAAGTGATTGATCAGATCAGGCGCATGGCACAGGGCATTCGCGTTGATGATGATATGCTGGCTCTGGATGCCATCCGGGAAGTGGGATCTGAAGGTGATTTTCTGACGCATCCCCACACCCTTAAATATTTGCGCCAAACCCAATGGCGTTCTCAGCTGATCAGTCGCATGGGCTTTGAAGAATGGCAGTCTGCCGGAGGCACAAGTTTGCTGGAGCGCTCTCAAAAAAGACTTCAAGACATCCTTCGAGATCACCAGCCGGTGCCGATTCCTGTAAAGCAGGCCCGGGAAATTCAAAAGATCGTCGATCAATTTAAGATCTAACGGTCAGATTATTCTTTACGGAGCTCCTTTTCACCCTTCTGTCGAATGGATTTCAGCGCGGAAAGTATTTTGTCTGACAGCGCCGGCGCCGCGTGATTTTTAACAATATCTTCAAGTTTTTCCTGGATCCGGGTGGCCATATCTTTGGCGCCCTGGTCCTGCCACTCCGAATAGGCCGATCGCGTCATCAGCCTCGGAACCCAAAGCGCGTTTCTAAAATGATTATAGGTGTGATCCTGATCAAGAAAATGTCCACCGGGACCGACCTTTTCAATCACTTCACGGGCCAGGGTTTCGCGGTTGACCTCGATGCCGCGGATAAAATGCTTGGCCATTCCAATGTTCTCGTCACCGAGAACCAATTGGGCGGTTGAACAGACCATCCCGTTGCTCATATACCCGACATCATGGATCAGATTAAGCCCGGCCAGGCCCTGGGCCAGAATGGAAAATGCCGCTTCGGATCCAGCCTGGGCATCGAGTACTTTTGCGTCGGTTGCCCCGGCCAGACCCCATGTGGGCAGCTGGAAGGATTGTGCGACCTCGGCCTGTGCCGCCAAGGCAAGACTCATCTCCGGCGCGGCGATTGACAGAAGACCGTTCGACATATCAAATAACCCGAAATTACATCCCAGGCCGATGGGGCACCCGGGTTTGCGCAGCTGTGCCAGAACCAGGCACATCATTGCTTCGGCCGTAGCCTGTGCAACGGCGCCTGCCATTGTTACCGGTCCGGTGGCACCGAATTGAACCGTTGGCCCCTGGATTTGGGGTAAAGACAGATCCGCGCAGACAAACAAGCGATCGATTACATCCGCCGGCCACACGAACGGTGAGATCGGTTCCGGATAAAAAATGACAAAGGGTCGCTGCCTGAGTTTCTCGATGCCACCAGCGATTTCGGCGGCCATCTCAAAGGTCAGTTCAACCCCGCGAGGCGTATATCCGATAAAAACAATCGGCTTGGTGGTATGGGTTACCACGGCCTCGAATTCAAATAAATCGGCGACCGTCGGGGGCACATCCTGAACGGATCCCATCGGCATGACCCAGTCGATGTTCGGCAGCGCGTCGGCCACCTTGGCGCCGACGGCAATATCGGCCACACGGGTTGGGTGAATTTCACCGCTCAACGCATCCTTTGTATTCGGGCTGGCAGTGGAGGTGCCGTAGTAGCTTTTGCGGCCCTCCACCTCCATGGCGCGGTTGCCCGCCCGGTCATAGATGGTCCAGCCTCTAGGCGTCGTCCTCAGGCACTCCATTACGACGTATTCCGGCACCTTGACGATTTCCCCGCTGACCAAAGCCCCGGCCTGCTTGAGCATCTTACGGGCACCTTCGTGATGGATGCGATAGCCCACCTTTGACATGACTTCTAAAGCCGTCCGCTTGATTTC
>JASFIU010000338.1:0-5557 GCA_050122495.1 Desulfobacterales bacterium
GGGCAGCTGCCTGACCTTGCATATTGTTTACCCGCGCATCGAACAGCTCGCCTTCGTTGAAAAACAGGATGCCTTTTTTATGACTCGACTTGTCCTCCAATCGAATGGTGCAGGTCTTCTGCTCCATCTCGATTAGCTGCAGGAACATTCCGGATGACACGTTATGGAGCGTGCCGCCCTCTGATTCCTTGCGCAAGGTGGTCAGGATTTGACGCGCAAGATTCTCAATCAGAAATGGTTTGGCAATATAGCCAACCGCACCGCCCTCACGCGCCAGCTGCTCCATTTCAGGTGTACTATAGCCGGTAATGATGATCACGGGAATGTCCGGGTAATGCACCATGATATGCGCCAGCAACTCAAACCCGTCCATATGAGGCATTTTCAAGTCGGTCACAACCAAAGATATCAGATTGCGCTTGAGGCGCTCCAGGGCCTGCAGACCGTCTTCGGCTAAAACAACCGCAAAAGACTCCTGGTACTTTTTGAACCCTTCTTTGAGGGCACGAAGCATTTCGATATCATCATCGACCAGCAAAACATTCTTTATCATCGGTCTTCCTCCTTATCGTGGGACCAGGAGGATTTATCGATATCAACGATTTTTATGCCGGCCACGTAATCCATAGCCTCATACTTTTTTATCCTACCTAATTTATCGGTAATATCGTTCATTTTCTTGATTTGATTATGGACTTTTACAATCTTTAGATAAATTTTGTTATTGTGCTGTAATTCCGACAAAACTTCATTGATTAGATTATTAATAATTGTCAAGGGCTGATTGAGACTGTGAGCCACCCCCCCGGCCATCTCCAGAACACCCTGAAACTTTTCATTTCCGGCCTGCTCTTTTTGCTTGTTCATAATGCGGGTCACATCTCTGGCGATACATTTTATATGCTGCACCCGACCGTTGTTTTTAACAAGAAATGCCTGGCATTTTAGATAGTGTATATTTGAGTTGCTATCCAATACTGTTAAAATGGCTTCATTGCGACCGATTTTATAAATATCGGCCAGGAAAATAAGAAACAGATCACGGTCGCCGGGGGCTAAAAATTCAGATAACGATTTGCCCAATAACTGCTCCTTAGGTGCACCCAGCAGATCTTCTCCAGCTGGATTCACGTTGATCATTTCACCGCGAAGATCGAAAATAATTATGCCGTCGTTTAAATTTTCAGCCGCCCCCCCTATTTTGGGCAGTTCGTTGATGGCATCGATTTCGGCCGTGATATCTTTTAAAATTCCATCCAAATGAATGACGCTGCCGTCATCATCTATGACCGCTTTTGCCGTTAATGCACACCAGATCGGTGTACCATTTTTCTGCTTAAAGGCGACCGGAAGATCAACGATGCGTCCGGCTTGCATCACTGTTTGGATAATGCCGCCTCGATCTTTTTTATTTTGGTAAAGTTCAATGACCGGATAGTCGATTAGATCCAGGGCGGATTCAAAACCAAATAAATCTGCAAAGGCATGGTTACAATATATAATTTGGCCTTCAATGGTGGTACGAAAGAGTGCAGCGGGAAGACTGTCGATAAATTCAGCATACCTTCTGGCCGAATAATCGCCCGTATTTATTAGATTTTCACCAGCCATAAATCCTAGCCACGATTTTGGAATTTGGATTTTGGATTTCGGATTGAAACTGCAGGGATTGACCCTCGGCTAATGGTCGTTCCTTAAATCCAAAATCCGAAATCTAAAATCTAAAATGCAAATAATATTATCAGAGCCTTATATCATAACTATTCAATATTTCAGAATATTTTTCCGACCAGGAATCCAGACTCTCAACTAGGACCGGCATCAGACCCTGTTCCTGGGCCATTTCCTTGACGACCGTAAAAACCCCGTCAACCAAATTTTGATCACTGGTTTGCCCTGAAAACTTTATTTTATGCTCAACGTATTCAAATTCGCCGGCAAATGGGTCCAAAAAGGCATACCGGTCTGCATGTTCGATTAATTTTTGCTTCAACAATTTTTGAAAATCGGTTCGCTTTTTTCGTTCTAAACGAACCCCCTTTTCAAGTACACCCAGCAATTCTTCCAGAAATTCGATTGTGGCTGCTGGATGCTTCGATTTTGCTAAATCGGCCTTCCGATTCGTTTTCGGGTTTGTTAAACGAATCCGGCAAACATTAAAGGAGCCGCCAAGTTCGTTGGTTTTACGGATTAAAAGATCCTGGTTTTTTTTGGATGGACTGGGCGAGCCATTACTCCAGGAATAGGAGCCGCCCATAATTTTGCCGTTTATGAGAAAGATCAGGCCCATTTCCTTGCCGTCACCGATAGAGACATCGATATAGCCGGTCAGTTTTTCAGAGCCCATCTTTTTGATAAGACCCTCAAGGTCTGTAAATTCGGTGCTAAGATCTTTATAAATTTGCTCCGCCGTAGGAATACTGGCCCAGTAATAAACTTCTTCCGGACCGATTTCATAAATATTTACGCCGAAATTATAATCACCGCCTGCATCCAACAGACGCTCAATTGCTTCAGAACCTGAAATTTCAATATCTCTATCCTTAAAAGATCCGCTCAAAAGGTCGTTTTGATCGAAAAAGATGACACCCTCAGCTTGGGGTGATTTAAAATAGACGCCGCCGGCGCCGATTTCACCCTGGAAATGTTCAAGCAACTTTCTTACGTTTAAGTAATAAATATTTAAGTTTTCGAGCACAGGCTGCTGTTTGGGGATAACAACCATTATTCGTCCTCATCGAGATAATTCTTTGGATCTATAAAACAAAAGAACATAATCCAGCCTCGACGCGCTAAATTAAGAGCAATGTTTAATTGTTTCGCGTTACGCGTTTCGCGTTCCGGGTTAAAAACTGAACTCCGTAGGACAGAACGCGCAACTCGCAACCCGTAACACGCAACGACCCGTCACCTGCGTCGGCGCAATCGTTCGATTGACAGGCGAATACTGTCTTGCATTCGTGAGATCGCTTCTGCCAATTCTCCGATTTCATCCCGGGATTTGGTTTCAATTTCGATTCCAAGATCTCCAATGCTGATTCGCTCGGCGACATCCGTTAAGGATTTAATTTTGCCGGTGAGTCGATGGCCGTATATTGAAACGATAATACCGATTAACAAAAGCGTCCCACCGAGGATGGCGAAAGTAATCAGTCGGGTCTGTTCGGTTAAAATTTCAGCGCGGCTTTCCATCAGTTTGATCGGACCGGTAAACTCATCCAAATAGGTTGTCGCTGCGACCACAAATGGCGTTCCGGCAACGGGAGTACATACCATAAATTTATCACGAAATTTACCGTCCTTATCCTGCCAGGTATAGTAGCCCTGGGATCTCTTGCCTCCCTTTACCCCGGTGTATATCTTCCAGAAGCCCGGAAAATTGCGTCCCAGCGGCTTTTTCAGGGTGGACATGTCAATACTGATAATTTTGGGGTTCACATGCGCCCATGTGCGCCAGATATTCTGCGAATCGGGTATTTCATAAAGAGCGGTATATCCGGTTAATCCCACTTTCTGGACGGCAAGGGTTTTAAAACCCATGTCATTCATAAAGTCTTCTTTCTTTAATTCGGGATGCGCCAACAGATACAGTCTGCATTGGATGGCAACTGCCGTCGATAGATCGGCAATTTTATCTTCTGCCATCTGGTTGACGATTTTGGTGCTTTCTTTGGTGAGCAGCGCGGACATCTGTTCGAGTTGCCATAAATATAGCAAACTTGCACCAATCATGAGGACCAATGGAACAAATAGAAAAAGTAGAAGCATTTTGGTCCGCAATTTGAAAATGCCCGCTTTGCGAGCCGGCCGCACCCGGTCCCGTTCGGATGCAGAGCGCTCGAGCGCGATTTCCGGCTGCGCCGGCGGTGCCTGCTTTTCTTCGGTTTCTACAGCCTTTTCCACGGGCGTTTCCGCAGTTGTCTCCCCCGTTGTTTCTGCTGGGGAAGAATCCTCCGCCGTTGTTGCCAGCGAATCAGACTGCGGTTTTGAAACCATGATCATATGCGTGCAAACACGGCATTTGAACCGGGCGGCGGTGCCTTTAATTTTTGAAACATCTAGCCGATATTTTTTTCCACATTCCTCACAGATGACGATCATAACTGATCTCCTCTAGCCTGGTCCTAAATTTAACAATCTGATTTCATTCTGAAAGCGATCAATAGCGTCGAGATGTCTAAAAATCTCTGGCGGTTGCAAAATCACCGATTATCCAATTACGTATCGTTTCTCCCGGATTTTAGTTGCCATCATTTTCAGAAAAACATCCTTTTTTTCCTTACGTCGGATTTCGCGGGCTAGGCCTTGGATTAAGTCAGCCACACGCTGGGCGGGGAACCGAGATACCTCATAGCCCAAATTATGAATTTCATCTTCAATCAGCACCAGGGCGATGGGACCGACGGCCAGTGACAGCTGGTCAGCGAGATAGTTGAAAAAATCTTTGTCGAGTGTGACCGTTTCTTGCTCTACTTTTTCGACCAGCCCATTTTGCATCAGTTTGGCAATGATGTCACGCATCGTACTCATATTCAGGCCGGCTTTTTGAGCCACTACACCTAACGGTGCCTTACCGTCCAATTCCATGAAGACCGAAAGCGTCTGATGATCCAGCGGGTATTTCCCAATGTCATCGCGAACGATACGCTTGAAAACCGTAGCGGATATTTTGCCCGACGAAAAATCCATAATGCTACCTCAGCGGCACCGTTTTCAAATAAAGGGTTGTCAGGGGTTGAAGATGAATTCCTATTAATTTATGGTTCCTAACCATCAGGACAAAGGGGCTGAGAGGGAATTGCTACCTTGATTTTTTTAGCATTTTTATTTCCTGTCTTAAAACGCTGAATTCCGCATGGATATATTGTTTAAGTTCTTCAATCGCTTCAGACAGGGTGTCGTATGAATTAGCTGCGATTGGGTCAGAGGACGGGCGGTGTTCTTTTGCCCTGGAAACTTTATCGGAGAGCGCAAGGCTCTTCTTTTTTTCAGGCGCTCTGAGATTGGGCTTATCCTTTTGTAGAGGTTTGGCTTTCCCCCGACTGCCGGCGGTGGCTTTCTTCTGGGCCACCTGTTTTCTGAGCTGTTTATATTTTTTCATTTCGGCCTTAAGCAATTTTTTCTTTTCCGATTCCGCCATATTTTCTGTCAGCACCACATCTTCAAGACATGAGAATACCGAGTTCAGTGTTTTAAACGTTTTGGGGTGGGCCTTGCCACGATTGGTTTTGATGTATTCACCCAGGGAGCCCAAAAGCTGCAGGAACATCAATATGATCTTTTCATTTTTATAAATATTTTTTAAGTCATTGACCTGGGCAAGAAAACCGGAGAGAACTTCATCTGTAATTTCCCAATCGATTGAAAGAACCATATTCTTCAACTCGGCCAGCGGATAGGCAGCCGGAGTATGTTCTGTATCCGCCTTGTTTTCAACCGCATCATCTAAATCAAAAATTTCCTCATCTTCAGGTTCCGGCTCTGGCTCTGGCGCGGACTCAGGCGCAGGCTCGGGCGTATTACTTTCATCTACGACCGGGTCGTCTGCAATTAGAGG
>JASFIU010000339.1:0-5551 GCA_050122495.1 Desulfobacterales bacterium
ACCCACCATTTGTTCGAGTTTGGCGGGTGATTCCTCTGTCAGCGGCGGAAAAACCATGTCCCACCAGAAGCCGGGGCGAAAAAGGGTGAATGCCACGAGCAAAAGCGCAGCAGTTTCCCAGATGCGGCTTTTGGTCAGGAAGTATCCCTGGGTACCGGCGGCGAACGCCAGCATGGCGATAATAGAGGCCACAATGATAACAACCAGATGGAACCAGTTGGCCACCCCGATGAGCAAAAGCTCGGTATTGAAAATAAAGATAAACGGCAAAACGGCTGTGCGGATGTCGTAGGTAAAGCCCTGGATACCGGTTCGGATTGGATCACCGCCGGATATGCCGGCCGCCGCAAAAGCCGCCAGCCCGACCGGGGGCGTGTCATCAGCCAGGATGCCGAAGTAAAACACAAACAAATGCACCGCGATCAAGGGCACGATCAGACCGGCTTTGGCGCCCAGGCTGACAATCACCGGCGCCATCAGGGTCGACACCACGATATAGTTGGCCGTTGTCGGCAATCCCATCCCCAGAAGAAGACTGATAAGGGCGGTAAAGATCAGGATCAACATCAGGTTTCCACCCGAAATGAACTCGACAAATTCTGTCATGACCAGCCCGATACCGGTGAGGGTGACGGTCCCGACGACAATACCGGCCGCGGCCGTTGCTACCCCGATGCCGATCATATTTCTGGCACCGGCGACCATGCCTTCAATCATATCAACAAAGCCGTTTTTAAAAGAGAATTCATCGCCCTTCATCTTGCGGAAAATGCCCTTTAAAGGCCTCTGGGTGATGACAATAAATATCATCAGCACCGTCGCCCAAAAAGCCGAAAGTGACGGTGACAACCGTTCCACCACCAGGCACCACATCAGCACCACGATGGGCAACAAAAAGTAATATCCGGCCTGGGCGGTGGGACCCAAATCGGGCAACTCTTTGATTTCAGTGCTGGTATCCAGTTCCGGCACTTTACATGCAAAAGCGAGCAGCAAAATGTAGGCCACAAGCAGCAATACACAGACAATGTACAAGGTTGCTCCACCGGCAACGGTTTTAATCCAGCCTAACCCGAAGTAGGTGGCGCCGCCGATGATGATCAAAAACAAAAAGGTCATTACAGCTGAAAGCAGCTTTTGGGACAGGGTTTTTGTTACCTTTTTTTCCATACCCTTGAGACCCATTTTGCCGGCTTCAAGGTGGACGATATAGACAAGCGCGATATAAGAAATAATCGCCGGCAGGAAGGCGTGTTTGATCACCTCGATATAGGAGATGCCCACGTATTCAACCATCAAAAAAGCCGCCGCCCCCATCACCGGCGGCATCAACTGACCGTTGGTCGAACACGCCACCTCGACTGCTCCGGCTTTTTCAGCCTTAAAGCCGACTTTTTTCATCAGTGGGATCGTGAACGTACCGGTGGTGACGACATTTGCAATCGACGATCCGGATACCAGACCGGTCATCCCGGAAGATACCACCGCGGCTTTGGCGGGACCTCCCCGAAGGTGGCCGAGCGCGGCAAAAGCAACGCGAATAAAGTAGTTGCCGGCGCCGGCCTTTTCGAGCAGCGAACCGAAGAGCACGAACATAAATACCATGCCGGTCGAAACCCCCAGCGCAACCCCAAAGACACCCTCGGTCGACAGCCAGTAATGGGACATCCCTTTGACCAGGCTGGCGCCCTTATGGGCGATGACATCGGGCATATAAGGGCCGCCAAAGGTGTAGCAGATAAACACCGCGGCGACCACCATCAGCGGCGGGCCCAGTGCGCGGCGCGTCGCCTCCAGCAGTACCACCAGACCCACAACCGCCACAACCAGATCCAGCGTGGTCGGATCGCCCGAACGCTCTGCCAGGCCGGCATAAAAAATAAATAGATAAGCCGCGCAAAACGCCGCAACCAGACCGACCGCCCAGTCCTGAGCCGGGACGTAGCTTCTCGGCGATGATTTAAAAGTAGGATAGGCCGTATAGGCCAGGAATACGGCAAAAGCCAGGTGAATCGATCGGGCCTCGGTGTCATTTAAAACAAAAAAGTTGAAGATAAAAGGTAAGGGAGATGCATACCAGAGCTGGAAAAGGGTCCAGACCAGTGGTACGAAATAGAGAATATTTTTTGGAATTGCTCCGGTTGGGTTACGCGCCCCCGTCTCCGTCTCGGCAACCATCTCCTGAAGCTGCTCTTCAGATTTCAGGCTTTCTGTCGATTCGGTCATCGCGATGCTTCCTTCTTTGAGAATTATTGATCTATGTTTTTGTGGCGGGTTCGCTCAAGATTGTAAAATATCCCGCAGTCCCGCTTATGGTGCGGCAGGGGATCTTCTCGGCAAGAATTGTATCGATCGATGGTGGTTTCTATGTTCCCCTGATGTTGCCGGTTCAAATTCAGCTAAGCTCGTTTGCAAAACAGGCATGCCGCAGTGATCGGCACCAGTGGAAAAAGTGCGCCGGTTAACCGGCGCACTTTTATTTTTCGAGGCTACATCAAGCCCGCTTCTTTGTAATATTTCGCTGCTCCGGGGTGCAAGGGAGCCGAAAGCCCATCCTTGATCATTTCTTCTTTTTTCAGAACCTTAAAGGCTGGATGAAGCTTCTTGAAATCATCAAAATTCTCGAACACCGCCTTGACGACGTTATAGATAACGTCCTCAGGGACTTTGGCTGAGGTCACAAACGTGGCGCCGACACCAAAGGTTTGGGTGTCACTGTCTGTTCCGCGGTACATGCCGCCGGGGATAACCGCCGTGCGGTAGTAGTCGTTCTTTTTTACCAGATCGTCAATCTTTGCACCGGTTACCGGGACCAGCACAGAGTCGCAGGAGGTGGTCGGCTCTTTGATGGAGCCGCTGGGGTGACCCACCGTAAATACGATCGCATCGATCTTGTTGTCGCACAGTGCTTTGCCCTGCTCGGCGGATTTCAGCTCGGATGCCAGTTTAAACGTTTTTTTAGTCCAGCCATAGGCCCCCATAACCACTTCCATCGTGCCGCGCTGACCGGAGCCGGGATTGCCGATGTTGACCCGTTTACCCGCGAGATCTTCGAACTTTTTGATGCCGGAATCGGCACGGGCGACCACCGTAAACGGCTCGGGATGAACCGAGAATACGGCACGCAGATCCTTATTTGGGCCCTTTTCCTTGAACCGGCTGGTACCATTATAGGCGTGGTACTGCCAGTCGGACTGAACAACCCCCATATCCAGCTCGCCGGCGGCAATGGTGTTCAGGTTATAGACGGATCCAGCGGTGCTTTCAACCGAGCAGCGGATGCCGTGGACTTTCCTGCCTTTGTTCACCAGGCGGCAAATAGATCCGCCGGTGGGATAATAGACTCCGGTCACACCACCGGTGCCGATGGTGACGAATTTTTGATCCGCCGCCTGCGCCGGAGCAGTGTCCATGAAAAGAACCAACCCAAACAACAGGGCCATACTGATGATGATTGTTTTTTTCATTTGAACCTCCTTTAATTTGGAATTAACGTGTCCAGGTCCATTCGCCGTTTACGTCAATAAATACGATCCATACCTTTCTCTTCTGTACTTCACACACTTCTCGCGTTTTTTCTACTCAGCTAGCGGTAATTGACAAAAACAGGTTTTGCGGATCCCCATGGTGATTTATTGCAAATTATCCAAGAGCATAGGCGTTGTCAAGAATATATACGAAATTTAGTGAATGAAATGTAATAAGAATTTGAACTGCATTAGCGTTAGCGTCGGCCTGGCCTGGTCGATTTCCGCTTCAGCGATGGAGTTGGATGCGAAAAAAAATTTGCCAGGCATAAAAAAACAGGGCCAATTTCGACCCTGCATTTTGGGTTACATCTGTTAGTAGAGCCCGTCGTTAAAGCTTTTATTCCCCAAAAAATAAAAAATATTTAATTTTACAAATTCACCGTGATTGTCTTGGTTATTTGACTTAAATCAATTGCATTTTCTCAAGCTGCAGATAAAAATACCGTCAACAACCTTAAGAAGATACACTAAGGTGTGAGCTTGGAATTTTAATTAATTTAGGAGTATTGGAGTACTGGAGTGTTGGAGTGATGGCTAAAGGATGGATGTCTTTTTTTCAACACTCCAATGCTCCATCACTCCAGTACTCCATGGCCGCGACCTTCTTGATACAACCATCAGATTTCTCCGAAAGGGGGTCAAAAAGATGTGTGAGAGCTTTAAAGCCAGTTGTGTCTGCGGGCAAAAAACCGCGGAGATTTTTTTTGGGAAAATGGTTTTAGCTGAAAATTCGGTGGCACAGGTTTATTGTCCGAACTGCAGCCGGAATATTGATTCCGAACGCCCGGACCGGCTATGGGACAATGACTGGATCCTTGAGCTGGATATGGATGTTCTGCGTACCCATGCCGCTTCAATGGGAATTGCGCCGCAGGAAGTGACTGCTGCCTGGGTGTTCGACCAGGGGTATGCCACCTGGGTCGGGGTCACTCCGGATGATACCGAAAGAAGAAACCGGGAGCGCGATGAAATCCAGAGGCTCGCCAAAACCGATCTGCATGCTTACTACCAGGCGATGAAAGAATGGGGGCTGGGTCGCGAAAAGAAGTTTATCGAGGAAGGCTGGCGCAAAATGAGGCTGGCTTAGAAAATTAAGTTTGAACTCGACATCTCATCCGATGAAGAAGATCAGGGCAGGATCAATTTAATCCTGCCCTTTTTGCTTATCCGTTGGCGGCTTTGAAATTTTCATCCACTTTTTCCCAATTGATGACGTTAAAGAACGCCGTGATATATTCCGGCCGACGATTCTGGTACTTTAAATAGTAGGCATGCTCCCAGACGTCCAGACCCAGAATCGGTATTTTACCCTGACTTAAAGGGCTATCCTGGTTCGCAGTTGTTGTGATTTCAAGTTCACCGTTATTTACCACCAGCCAGGCCCAGCCACTGCCAAACAACAAAGCGGCTGCATTAGAAAATTTTTCTTTAAACGTATCGTAATCACCAAATTTTGTTTTGATCGCATTTCCAATTTCGCCGCCAAAATCGACTTCTTTCCACAAAATAGGCCAGAAAAAGCTGTGATTGGCATGTCCACCGCCGTGATTCCTTACCGCAGTTCGAATTTTATCCGGTACGGAATTAAGGTCCTGTATGAGTTCTTCGACGCTTTTCTTTTTCAGATCATCGTAGCCTTCCAGGGCGGTATTGAGTTTGTCAACGTAGGTCTGGTGATGTTTGGTATGATGAATTTGCATGGTTTGTTCATCAATAAAAGGTTCCAACGCATTATATGCATATGGAAGTGCGGGTAATTTATGAATCATAGTTCCTCCTCCCATTTTCGTCATTAGAGTCTTAATAACGTTGATTAAAACCAGATGGATTTATGGTTAAAATTCGCTTTCAAAAATAATTATAAGCACTAAATATTATCCCACAACCAGAAGATTAAATATAAAATATATATAAATTTCAGATAGATAAATAATTTGCGCACACAACTTAACCGTGAGGTCCTACCTGGTGTCCCGTGCCAAACGGGTTTATGATTTTCTCGATCTGACCAAAAGCACAGC
>JASFIU010000340.1:0-5524 GCA_050122495.1 Desulfobacterales bacterium
AAGCTCCAGGCCCTTGACATGCATGGCGTATTTTTCGGAACCTTTGCCGATTTTTTCCGCGGCGGCTTTTGTGCCATCCGCAAGAATGTCACCGATCCCTTCCCGATAAGCCATCTGTTGGATGAGGGTGAGCATAGCTTCATCATTACCGAAATTGACCTCCAAGCCTCCCGTATCTTCTTTGTTTAGGATACCTTTTTCAAAGAGCTCCATGGCAAATGCGACCGTCACTCCCGAAGAAATCGTGTCCAGCCCCAGTTCGTCGGCCAAACGGTCTGCGGCGATAACTGCATCGATATTTTCAACCCCGGTGACACCGCCAAAGGAAAACATGGTCTCAAACTCGGGTCCTTCGCTAAGTATACCGGCATAAGACCCAGCTTTTGCCAATTTTATCTGGCTGCATCCTACCGGGCAGTTATAGCAGGCCTCGGCGCCTACATTGCGTGTTTCCTGAACCTCGACGCCCAGTTTGTCCACCGGCTCGTACTCACCTGTGGTCGAAAAGTTTTTGGTCGGGAAAATACCCATAGCGCAGGTATGGTCCACTACCATGGGGGTGCCGAGTTTCGAAAACCTGGGATAAAGCACGTGGCTTTCCTTCATGGCCTTCGTAAATTTCCCTCTGGCGGCCTTTAGCTTTTCTTTGTCGGCGATAGCGACCTCACCACTGCCGCGGACCGCGATGGCTTTGAGATTTTTGGCGCCCATAACAGCACCCAGGCCTTTGCGGCCGACAGCCCGCCATTCGTTAATGATGCATGCTATTTTGATCTGGTTCTCGCCGGCCGGACCGATACAAGCAATTCTGACATTCTGGTCTTTTAGATCGTTCTTGATGATCTGTTGAGTGTCCAGGGTTTTCATTCCCCACAGCTTCTTGGCGCTGCGGAACTTGACCTCGCCATCCTTGATCCAGACGTAGACGGGCTTTTCCGACTTACCCTCAATAATCAGAGCGTCGTAGCCTGCAAATTTCAGTTCAACCGGAAAATGTCCGCCGGATAGCGCCATGCCCACCGCCCCGGTAAGCGGCGATTTGCCGGTAACTGCCATCCGGCTGGCGCAGGGAACGCTGGTTCCGGATATAGGGCCGGAGGCAAAAATAAGTTTGTTGTCCGGGCCCAGTGGGTCTGTTCCCGATTTAACTTCATCAAACAGGTACTTGATCCCGAACCCGGCCCCCCCGATGAAATCTTTAGCGACCTCCAGCGGCAGGTCTTCTTGCGTCGATGTTTGTTCCGTAAGATTGATTCTTAAAATTTTTCCGGTATATCCACCTTGGTACATTTTTCACCTCCCTTTTTCCGGATAGGTTAATTTGGATTAAACATGCCCGTGCATATTACAGAGAATATGTTGATACATACCACCATCGATGGGGATATTCGCACCTTTTATTCAGCCACCGCCCACCTGGGGTAATATAGTGATCTCATCTCCGTCCTGAAGCACAGTTCCCATATCATCCAACAGTCTAAAGCTACGACCGTTTACCATTAACTGGATGTGCGCAAGGAGTTTGGAACGGCCCGGTTCAAACAGCTGCTCTGCCATTTCATCTCCCCAGTCTTTTGTGATTTCTTCAAGGAGATCGCCGACAGTACTGCCGTCGGTTAGCGATATCTCAAACTTTCCTCTACCGAAAAATTCTTTAAATTCCAATATGGTACGAACGTTTATGCGAATCAAAGCAATCCCTGCCGATAATTATCCTAATTTTGTGTCGATCTTTTATCCCGTTTCAATCCACTCGGTAATGCTGGCATGTAAGAATGTACTTGACTTTTTTAGTCAAAAACAGTATGTTCGCTGAGCGAATGTATTATTCGTTCATAGAACTTTTATCGCAAGCATCTGCCGTTGTCAAGCGTTTTTCCATAGTGAAGAATTTACTGCTCAATTTAGAGTTTAATAATTTTTGCAGCAATCGGATTTAAGTATTTTAGCGCTGGGCAGGAAATCGGGATTGATCTTTTTGACAAGGCACGGTTTTTTGCCATTGCCTCTGTGTTAATATCTCATGGACTTGACCTTAAAGCGTTTACAACTATGAAAGAGCAAAAAACAATCGAAAATACAGAAAAATATCGTCTGGGTTCATTGGAAAGAGTGTTGGACGTCATCGAATGTTTCACTTACGAAAGGCAGAAACTTTCGCTGGCAGAAATCACGCGGCTTACAGGCCAAAACCATACGTCGCTTAAACGGATTTTATTCACTCTAACAGATCGAAATTATCTCAGCCAGGATAAAGAAACAAAAAAGTACCGGTTCGGTATCAAATTTTTCGAGATTGGTGGATTGATTTACGCATCCATGTCCCTCAGAAAGGCCGCAGCTTCTCATTTAGCGAAGCTTAGAGACGATACTGGTTTTACAGTCCTTTTGGGAATTATGATGGAAGAGCAACTCATTTATGTGGACAAGCGGGAAGGTCGCAACGTTCTTAGAGTCTCTCCTCGCATCGGCAGCCGGCGTCCACCACATTTCGGTATTTTGGGCCGGGTTTTAATGGCCTATATGCCACCCGAAAAAATAGATCGTTTGCTAACAAAATATCCATTGGAGCAATATACTGAAAAGTCAATCACTAATATACGAGAGTTCTACAAGCGACTAAGTGAAATCCGCCAGAACGGATTCGTATTTGAGCGTGAAGAAATTCACCAAGGCACAATGGGATTTGCTGCTCCAATATGGAGAGCTGACAATACACTTGCCGGAGCCGTCGGCATTGCAATGCCGGTCATTTTAGTAAACGATGAGCGGGAAGAGCAAACGATAGCGAATAAGCTATGCCAAACTGCAATCGCCATATCAAAAGAAATCGGTTACACGGTGGACCAATAACCCGAACTACTTAAACCTGCTGAGCCCTTGAAGATCAGTCGTACCTGGTGTTAGCAATGGATCGATATTCCTGCCAATCCTTATTTTAGAACTTTCTTTTTGATTATTTCGTAATGTTAATCTAAATGCACCTTCTATCGCAAAGCAAAATGCGATTTATCACCCAAATGTTAGATCCTTGTGTTTGCCTGCTCACAAGCCGCCAATAATCACCTTGATGTATTCAAAGGATGGTGCGATTGTGTGCTCACTAAATAGGAGGGGCTATGAAGAATAAAGTAACAGAGATACTTGGTTGCAAATACCCCATTGTTCAAGGCGCTATGGGGGTGATTTGTAATCCGGAACTTGTTGCTGCTGTATCAGAAGCGGGTGGATTTGGACTCTTGGCCACAGCATTGACAGATAGAACGGAAGTATTACGAGAACAAATAAAGGCGATAAAAAATATTACAAGCAAACCTTTTGGAGCCAACCTTTTTTTAATGAATCCATTGGCGGAAAAGTTTGCGAATGTATTGGCTGAGGAAGGAGTTGAAGCAGTTACTGTATCAGGCGGTTCGCCTAGGACTCTTATTCCGGTTTTACATAAGTTGGGTATAAGGGCCCTTGCAGTAGTACCAACGGTCAAAGTTGCACTGAAGGCCGAGACTCATGGAGCGGATGCAATCATAGCGGAAGGCTCAGAATCCGGTGGAGTTCAGGGCTATCAGGGTGCTTCAACTATGGTTCTGACGCCGATGGTCGTCGATTCTGTGAAGGTTCCGGTTTTGGCAGCCGGTGGAATTGGGGATTCTCGCGGTTACAAGGCAGCCTTAGCACTGGGGGCCGAAGGCGTCCAGGTGGGAACCCGATTTATCGCTTCAAAAGAGTGCATTGCCCACATCAACTATAAAAACATAATCGTCCGAGCATCGGAATCAGCTACAGCGCTTGTGGATTTGGGTCGTTACCGTATTCGTGTTTTGTTAACGCCTTTGGTCGAGAAATTAATTGAGGCAGAGCAGGTAGAGAACGATTTTTTTGGAGGTAAAGCAATGAAAGATTCCTGGTTGAAAGGCGATACCGCCGCTGGAATATTACCAGCCGGTCAGATTTCCGGTTTAGTCCATGAAGTTTTAACAGCAAAAGAAATTATTGAGGAAATGGTGAGTTAGGTAAAGTTTACCATGGTTCAATATAAACGGATTACTTATTATAGATTTCACCAGCCAAGGCAACAAATTTCTTTTTTGGAGGGATTGGGGGCACCTATACTTCTGAAATTCCAATCTCCGCTTTTATTATTCAATCTGCAGGAGCTTAGAGCCCTGCCTTGCAAAGACTTCTTTAACTATTAGCGCTTTCCATTGTCGATAGGAAGGCTTCCGAGGTAGCGACGGTGCCAAAAAATTTACTGATATTGTTTAGGGTGGCGGCGTGCTCCGCCTTATCATATGCGCCACAGCAATCCTCGATCAGAATCACATTGTAATCGCGATGGTACCCGTCCCTGGCGGTTGATTCCACACAAACATTGGTGGCCACTCCGGTGACAAGGATGTATTCTATCCCCTGGCTTTTTAGAATGAGATCGAGGTCGGTACCGATGAATGCACTGTAACGGTGTTTTGTTACGATACAGTCGCCTTCATTTGGCGCCACATTGAAAAAATTGCTACCCCAGCTGTCAGGCGGACAAATAGGCATCTTTTCAGCCACGCCTTCGATTCTTTTAAGCCAGGAGGGAGAGTTCGTCCAATTACTGTGGATGGTCCTGATAAAAATGATCGGCAACTTAAACTCCCGGCATTTCGCGATCAATGCCGAAAGATTCGATATGGCCTGCTCAACATGGTCGAGGGTCACGGATTTGTATTTTGAAAAGACGCCCTGATTGTGGCAAAAGTCATTTTGGACATCAACCACAAGTAAGGCTGTGTTTGAACTACTGAGCTGAAAGGATTCTAACATGATAGCTCTCCTGGAAGGAAGGATAACCAGTAAATCCGTGTAATGGCGATCAGGCTTAGAATTTCATGGTATCGGGCAAGAAAAGGGCAATTTCAGGGAAAATCGTCAGAATAATCAGACACACCAGCATGGCGATCCAAAAAGGCCATATCCCCCGAAAGATGGTATACATGGGTACATCCTTGGCCACCCCTTTAATGACGAAAACATTGACGCCCACCGGAGGGGTAATCAAAGACATCTCCATCATGATGACGATCATAACACCGAACCAGATGGGGTCAAAACCCAGACTCACCATCAAAGGATGAATAATGGGGACCGTCAGCACCAATATGGCAAATCCCTCTAAGAACATCCCTAAAATGGTATAGATAAACACCACCGCGGCGAGGATAACATATTTGGAGACAGCCAGCTCGACCATGAAGTCAGCCAGCCCGGACGGAATTCGGGTCACAGCCAGAAAATAACCGAAAATATGGGCGCTGATCACGATGATAAATATCCAGGCTGTTGTTTGGGCGGTCATGCGCAGGGCGCCCGCAAAATTTTTGCGGGTGATTGCCTTTTTGCCCATGGAAAAAATAAACGCGCCGAAGGCCCCGATCCCGGCGGCTTCGGTGGGAGTGAATATGCCGGTATAAATACCGCCCATCACCACCAGGAATAGAACCAGCATGCTCCATACGCCCTTGAGCGCAATCACTTTTTCCCT
>JASFIU010000341.1:0-5509 GCA_050122495.1 Desulfobacterales bacterium
ATTTTCCCGACCTCAGCACTCCAGGGTCCTGCCGCCAACACCACAACCGGCGCCGAATATTTATTTCCGGCCGATGTTTCCAATTCAACAATCGTCTGGTCGTTCTTGGAAATTTTGGTTACTTCTTCATATACGTAATTGACACCCAGTGATTTTCCCTTTTTTACATAGCCCTGTAACAATCCATAGGCATCTAACTTGCCGCCCCTTCTGCTGATGGTTGCGCCTGCAATTCCTTCAATATTTATTTCCGGAATGATCCTTTGTATATCTGCAGGAGATAAAATATCGACCCGGGCGCCAAGCTCTTGTTGAAGCCGAGCCTGTTTTTCTAAAAGTGGGAAATTTTCTGCATCTGCTACTATCATTTGGCCGTTCTGGATAAAATCGATATGAGGTCTTTCGCCGTCCACGGCCATTTCTTCTTCAAATCTTTCCAGCACATCGATATTGTAATTCGCCATTTTGATGCTAATGGGTTGGCTGAACAGTTCACGCACACCGGCTGCACTAAGCGTCGTTGAGCTGTAAGTGTAGGCGCGATCTTTTTCAAAAACAAATATTTTGCCGTCAAAGCCGTCATTGGCTAAATTATAGGAAATGCTGGCGCCCATAATTCCGCCGCCAATGACGATAAGGTCACAGGTTTGTACCATTTTTCAAGTAACAAATTTTAAAAAATTAATTCGTTCTACAAAAATGACTTTAGATGCTCCAATCCAAGCGCATCGATTTTTTCTGATTTTGGAATCCCATCTTCATCCCAATCCCTGGCCTCATAATAATCCGGCAAGAGCCGGTCTAAATCCGGCAAATGCCCCTTGGTCCCGCCGTCTTTTAAAGCCAGGTTTAATATTCTTTTCGGCAGGTTGTCGTCTTTTCTGCTTACACCCAATTTGACATTAAACAGGCGCTTAAGATTATACAGCCGCTCGCCGACCTCCATGAACTCTTCCATGCTCATGTCCCACCCCATAGCCAAACGCGTCCATTCGTTGGCCGTTTTCGGTCCCACCCGTCCGAGGAAAATGAATTTGCACAGACCGAGTGCATTCAAGCAGGCCATATAGTTTTGATTAATGGCCGTCATTTTACCTTTGCCATCGAAGGAAAATCGATCGACCTCTTCGTAGCCATAGTCTTTTAAGGGGGTACCCCACTCGATACTGTGCGTCATTCCCTCAAGGTGGCAGGCACCACGATTGGAGGTTGCATAACTCAACCCTAAAGACATAAATGCCCGGGGATCATGTAAGGCGAAATCCAAACCTTTTACGGCAAGGATGTAATCATTGATTTCATTGCCAAACCAGTGCGCCAATTCTTGGGTTCCATTTTCCAACTTCTTGCCGACACCATCGCCGCTTGCCAGCTTGGTGAGAAGCTTCAACATAGCCTCGGAATCGCCCCACCGAGGCGCAATGCCGTCAAGATCATCGGCTGTAACCAACTCTCGGTTGTAAGCCTCGGTGATCGCTGCGATCACTGCTGAGGTGCCGATCGTATCAATTCCATAATCGTTACAGATGGCATTGGCGGTAACAACGGCCTTTAAATCCTCAATCAATAGATTTGAACCAAAACCGGCGGCGGTTTCGTATTCAGGTCCCTTGTTTACAATTCCGGAATACAAACCTTCATCCCATTTGAGTTCTTTGCCGCAGCGAATCGTACAGGCATAGCAGGCATAGTGCTTGTCCAGGTATTTTTCGACAGCACTTTGGCCGCTGATTTTGTTCACTTTTTCAGACCAATCACCGAGTTGCCAGTTTTTTATGGGCAGATCACCCATATCACTGGAGCCACCGATCGCCCCGTTTGTTCCAAACAGCTTCGAGGCTTTGCGGTATTCAACTACAGAAGGGGAAATCTCCTGAACCGATCGAACCAATTCATCGCGATGGGCTAATGGCAACTTAATTCCTTTAGATCTTCGGACGGCAATACCTTTTAACATTTTGGATCCCATCACCGCACCAAGACCCGTTCGGCCCGCGGCTCTGGAAGCCGTGCCCTCAACCATGACGGCGGCCAATTTGGCTTTGCGCTCGCCGGCTTGTCCGATGCACAAGACCCTGGCCTTCGTATCCGTTTCCGCGCGCATCATCCGGTCTGTTTCGAAGGTGTTTTGCCCCCATATGTTGCCGGCATCTTTCAGCTCAATGCTATCACCACAGATCCACAGATAAACCGGTCGGTCGGATTTACCGGTGAAAATGATGCCGTCATATCCGGAATGTTTTAATTCGGCAGCCCAAAAGCCGCCGACGGTCGCCTCACCCCAGATTCCGGTCAAAGGAGATCTCGCACATACCGATGTTTTGCAGGCGGTCAGCACCGGGGTTCCCGTCAACAAACCGGTAATAACAAACAGCGGATTTTCAGGACTCAACGGATCAACCTGAATGTCGAATTCTTTGGTGAACAGATAGCCGGCCAGACCGCTGCCGCCGAAATACTTTCGAGTCAAACCTTCATCAACCACCTCAATATCAATGGTCTTCTTGCTCAAATCAACTCTCAATATTTTTCCGTTGCCTGCATTCATAAAAATCCTCTCCCTTTCTGTGATTTTATCCTTTTTTTTGTCCTAAATTTGTTAAACCGATCTTTTCGGAGGGTGCGATAGATCTATTGACAAAAGCGATTCCATAATCTATGTCATACATCAATAAAATACAATTATGTATATCTTGACTATTATGAATAATTCGTGCTGTCAAGAAAGAAAATCCCGATCAGAGCTTACTCAGACCAACAAACCGAAGGCTTGCTTAAATTATGGGAGATGACATGACCGGTTTTAATGGAGCGGGTTCAGCAAAGAACAAATTTCAGGCTGAAACACTTAGAGCGCTATTTGCCGAAATTATCCAGGCTGTGCACTATGAGGAGCTGCCCCCGGAGGTGGTTATTCAATCAAAGAAATGCCTGCTCGATTTAATCGGCGTGACTCTGGCAGGGGGAGATTTAGGCATATCGCCGATTGCAACCCGATTAATCGGCTCTATGGGTGGCAAAGCCGAAGCCTCTGTTATCGGGAAAAACTTGAAGCTTCCCGCTCATGCAGCCGCCTTTTTAAATAGCGTCCAGGGCCACGCTCTAGATATGGACGACGGCCACCGCTTTGCTCACGGACACCCGGGCGTTGTTACCATACCCGCGGCGTTAGCAATGACCGAAACAACGGGGCTATCCGGAAGGCAGCTTCTTGAAGCAATTGTGGTTGGTTATGAAATCTTCGGTCGATTGGGAACGGCGATCAATCCCAATCACTTATCTAAGGGCTTCCATACAACTGCAACGATCGGCACCTTCGCAGCGGCAGCAGCGGCGGCCAAAATTCTATGCCTGTCACAAAGCCAAATAGAGCATTCACTAGCCTTGGCCGGACTGCAAAGTGCCGGTTTGCTGGAAGCACTGGTAAGCGGCCAAATGAGCAAATCTTTTCAAGTCGGCAAAGCGGCCCAGGCCGGTGTACTTGCCGCCTGTTTGGCCAAAGACGGTGCCCAAGGCCCGAATCTAATTTTTGAAGGGCAAAAGGGGTTTTTCAGGGCCTTTAGCGATAAATCACACGAAATGGATCCCTTCTTTGATAATCCAGGTGATCAATTTGAGATCTTGAAGGCCTATTTTAAGGGCCATGCTGCCTGTCGGCATGCACACGCCAGCTTGGATGCAGTCAATGAGATCAGAAAACGACAGAAGCTCGATGTGGCCAAAATAGATTCCATCGAGGTTGACACTTATACCGTCGCCATCCAAATCGCCGGCCAGCATACAGGTAGAGACTCGGCCATTGCCGCCAAATTTAGTATTCCAGTCTCAATTGGTTTGATGTTGGTACTCGGGAACGCAGCTCCGGATGCCTATACCGATCAAAATATCAACAACGACATGGTACAGGCGTTTGCAGACAAAGTGATCATACAGGCAAGTTCAAAGCGAGATAAGGCCTACCCTGGCCAGAGAAGCGCCCGGGTCAGCATCAAAGCGGGCCAACAGGAATTCAGCCACGAGGTGCTCGTTGCAAAAGGGGAGCCGGAAAATCCTCTCTCCGACAATGAACTTTTGGACAAATTTATCGGCAACGCCACTAAAATACTATCGAACGCGCGCTCGCTAGAATTATCTGATCTTATTCTGCATATCGAAAAAGAAAATGTTAGCAATATTTTTCAATTAGCAACCCCATAAAATTGCGGTACGGCTCAGCGGTATAATGCATTTAACTGCCGCAAAGGAAAACCATCCGGTCCGAAATCGGAAAATCTGAATATGGAAACTGCAGATGTATTAATTATCGGTGGCGGCATTATCGGTTCAAGCATCGCCTATAATCTATTGGAAGACGGCTTCAAGGGTAAAGTGGTTGTCTTTGAAAAGGACCACACCTACCAATTTGCATCGACTTCATTTGCCGCCGGAGGTGTTCGGCAGCAGTTTGCCAATCCGCTCAACATAGAAATGGTAAAATACTCCGTGGATTTCTACGAGCAATTTGATCATCAAATGGCCGTCGACGGAGTACCGGCAAATGTTATGTTTAAGCAAACCGGATATATTTATCTTTTAGACGATAATAACTGGCAACATTACGACAACAACTACAAGACTCAACTGAAAGTCGGTGCAAATATTGAAAGACTTAGTCCGGAAGGGGCCCAAAACATTTGTAAGGGCATTCTTAATGTGGACGGAATCAAGGGTGCTAACTTCGGCCCCAGAGATGGGCGTCTGGATCCTTGGGGCGCTCTGCAGGGATTTGCAAAAAAAGCCAGAAAACTCGGGGCGCTATACGTACACGATGAAGTTGTCGCAATACAGAAGGCCCAAACGCATAACCGGATCGAAGGTCTACAGACCAAAAGCGGCAAGCAATTTAACGCCCCTATTATTGTAAACGCAGCCGGTCCATGGGCACAAGACGTCGGCAAACTAATCGGAGTCGCTTTACCGGTTGAGCCAATCAATCACAACAACTACGTCTGTGCGATCACCCAAAAGTTTCACCCGCCACTGCCCATGGTGATCTTCCCTAACCGCGCATGGTTTATGGGAGAATCTGAAAATACAATCCTCACCGGTCTTACAAAATTGGATCAAGCTCCAGGCTTTGACTGGGATTGGGATCGAGAACATTTCTACGAATCCATATGGCCCAAACTGGCAGATCGGGTGCCCCTTTTTGAAACGCTTAAACTGGTAAGGGGATATGCGGGCATGTACGAAGCCACACCTGACGAATGTTGTATACTAGGAGAGCACCCCGAAGTTGAGGGTTTTTTTATGGCCATCGGTTTCAGCGGACACGGGGTCATGCAAGCGCCGGCAGCGGGCAAACTGATTTCGGAACTCATTCGTCTAGGCAGGTACGATACATTAGATCTCGCCGAATTCTCAATCAAACGATTTTCCTCGGGCCATAGCGCCACGATTTCAGAAAAAGCGCATTAATTTAAAAAATTTGATAAATCCAGGCAGATAGAGGTAGCGTTAAAAATGAACG
>JASFIU010000342.1:0-5505 GCA_050122495.1 Desulfobacterales bacterium
GAAAAAGAGGTGAATTATGGAAGAAGAATGCAAACCTATGTTGAATACCGGATTGCGCGGCGTGGTTATCGCTGATACCCGTATCAGCGATGTCCAGGGTGCTGCCGGGAAATTAATTTACAGGGGTTATCTCATTCAGGATCTGGCAAATACGGCCTCATTCGAAGAGGTGGCCTATTTGCTGCTTTTTGAGAAACTGCCGGATGCCGCCGAATTGGAATCCTTTAAGGCGCAGCTGGCGGCTGAAAGGGATATCCCGCCGGAGGTCATTGCGGCCTTGAAAACCCGGCCGAAAGACGCTCAGGTGATGGATATTTTACAGGCCGGTGTTGCCCTGCTGGCCAATCATGATTCGGATATCACCGATCAAACCCAGGAGGCCGCCGTCCGAATGGCCATAAGATTGATCGCGAAGTTTCCCACCCTCCTGGCTGCCTGGGACCGCATCCGCAACGATAAAGACCCGCTAAGTCCAACGCCCAATCTGGATCATGCAGCCAATTTCCTCTATATGCTCAAAGGCGAAGAGCCGGATGAAGAAGAAGGCCGCTTTATGGATACCTGCCTGGTGTTGCATGCCGAGCATTCCTTTAATGCGTCAACCTTTGCCGCTCGCGAGGTTGCTTCAACCCGCGCGCACATGTATGCCTCCGTCGGTGCAGGGGTGGGCTCTTTGTCGGGAGAGCTTCACGGGGGAGCCAATATGCGTGTCATGGAAATGCTGAAGAAGATCGGTTCGGTGGATAAGGTTGAAGCCTATGTGAACCAGCAATTTGATGCCGGCCTTAAAATTTTTGGATTGGGGCATGCGGTGTATGACACCGATGATCCCCGCGCCCATATTCTGGCGCCCATGTCCAAGAAAATGGGGGAACGCATCGGGGATACGCGCTGGTTTGAAATGTCACAACTGTTAGAAAAAATTGGGAAAGCTGAATTTAAGAAGCGCAAAAACAAAGATATTTACGTAAATGTTGATTTTTATAGCGCTTCCCTTTATTATGCCATGGGATTCCCCATAGACCTGTTCACCCCGGTATTTGCGATTTCGAGAATAGCCGGCTGGACCGCCCATGTAATCGAAGAATATTTTGCCGGTGCCGCACCCAAGCCCATGCTGTACCGACCGGAATCCGAATATGTCGGCGATTACTGCGGGCCGGACGTCTGTGAATTTGAGCCCCTTGAAGAAAGAGGGTAATCTTTAACAGGAGGCATTAACAGTTTGCAAAGGCACCCAAACCTTCGGATGACGCGTCAGCGCAGGGTAATTTTGGAGGAGCTTCGCAAGGTCGACACCCATCCGAGTGCGGATGAGATCTATGAAATCGTTCGCAAACGATTGCCGCGTATCAGCCTGGGGACGGTCTATCGCAATCTTGAGATACTTTCTGAGTCCGGCGATATTCAAAAGCTCGAACCCGGCTGCTCCCTGAAACGGTTTGACGGCAACCCGTCCGAGCATTCCCATATCCGCTGTGTTCGCTGCGATCGGATTGCCGATGCTCCGAGGATCCCTGATTTAGATATCGATCTGGGGCGAGTCAATTCAACCGATTTTGAGATCATCGGACACCGGGTGGAATTTCTCGGTGTGTGCCCGATATGTTCGGATAAATCCGATCGTGATGCCAACCGGAATCCCTAAAACGACAAAAAGCCGGCGTTGAGGGACCCGGCGAAATACGCCCCCATACTTTTTTTATTTTCATGAGGAGCTCCATGGTATCATAAAATTAGACGCTTCATCCCGCGACGCGGGGCAAGGTTTAGTATCAGCGGGCGCCAAAGCCCGCTTTTATTTTGGGTGCGTACCTTTACCATTTAGCATTTTTATTAGCGGGAGGTACCCATGAAATTTCTTATTACGGGTGGCCTGGGATTTGTCGGCGCAAACCTTTCGGAATACCTTCTTGATCGAGGGCACGCTGTCCTTGCAGTCGGACGGGCGGCGACCCAAAAACGGATTACCGCCGACAGGTATCAATACATCTCAGCGGACACAACCCAGCCGGGTGACTGGCAGAAAGCGCTGGGCGATGTGGATGCTGTGGTTAATCTGGCAGGCAAATCGATTTTTAAGCGCTGGAGCAAAAGTTATAAGAAACTGATATATGAAAGTCGCATTTTAACCACCCGCAATGTGGTCGAAGCACTGCCCGCCGATCAATCGGTGGTCCTCTGCAGTGCATCCGGTACCGGTTATTACGGCAATCGGGGCGAAGACCTTTTAAATGAAGACGAAAAACCCGGAAATGACTTTTTGGCCTCTGTTTCGGTGGATTGGGAAGCCGAGGCGCTCAAAGGAACTGCCAAGGGAATCCGCACGACCATGATGCGATTTGGCGTTGTTCTGGGAAAAGGCGGCGGGGCTCTGGCCAAGATGATTCCGGCCTTCAAATCTTTTGTAGGGGGGCCCATCGGCAGCGGCAACCAATGGTTTCCCTGGATACATCTAACGGATCTGATGGCGGCGATCCTGTTTGTTTGTGAGCATTCTCCGGTTAACGGCCCACTGAACTTTTGTGCTCCCAATCCGGTGCGAAACCGCGAGCTGGCAAAAACCCTGGGGCAAGTGCTGAGTCGACCGGCCATCATGCCGGCTCCGGCATTTATGGTCCGTGCGGTGCTCGGGGAATTCGGCAACGTGCTGTTGGACGGCCAGCGCACGATTCCCGCTAAACTTTTAAGCCACGGTTTTGAATTTCAGTATCCGGATATTAGGTCAGCACTCGAGGAAGTAATCTCCTAAGGTTTCATTCAGCGCCTAAATTTATTTGAGTTTCAAATTCTATAGGTTGAGCCGCTTGGCCCGTTTCCGGTTTAGCCCGTTAGAAGGAAAAAGTTTTGGACTTACTAACCGGCCAACGGGTAAGGGGCTCAACGGGCTAAACTTATTCTAATGAAAGGATGCGAATAATTTTATGAACGATGAACTGGATGAAACCGGTCAGCAATTTTTGATTCAAGTCTTTGAGCAGACCAGCGGAGATTCCTCTGCACAGGTTTCCATGTATGACATCGGTGAGGGATTAGGCCTGGACCGCGATACCAGCTCCCGGGTGGCCGAAATCCTAATTGGATTACAACTGGTGGAAATTCGCACACTGTCCGGCGGGATTGGTATCAGTACCCAAGGCGCCAATGAGGTTAAGGCTCTGACAGGCGGTGCGCCTCAGTCAGACGGCTCGCCCGGTAGGCTTACCGATCAACCGATTATGGATTCCAACAGCTGCCGGGGCGTCGAACAGGCCGCCGGGGCGCTTAAAGGCCAGGCCGGCAATCTGGGCCTGGATTTTGACGGTCTTTCGGAACTGATGGCGGATTTAAAAACCATTGATGCGCAGCTGGGTTCTTCAAGGCCCAAAACCGCCATCATCCGGGAATGCCTGAGATCGATCAAAGAGGTCATGGAAGCTGCCGGCAACAACGACAGCTTGGCGAAAGTGAGAGGGTTGCTGGGAGAATGAATCCCTCACGCAAAAAGACAAGCGCGCAAAGGCGCTAAAGATCTAATAATATTTTTTTTGCGGGCTTTGCGGCTTTGCGTGAAAATAAATTCTATACTTCATTTGTTCTTAAAGATTGATGGTTTTATCCATGGGAATATGATGATGGCAAAAAAGAAAAAGCGGATTAAATTGATCTCCTGGAACGTAAACGGTTTGCGAGCCGTCATAAAAAAGGATTTTTTTGCATCGTTTCATCAGATGGATGCAGACATTTTCTCTATACAGGAGACCAAGATTCAGGAAAATCAGATGACCGACGAAATGAAGAATATCGAAGGTTATGAATCCTGCTGGTCCCACGCCACGGTAAAAAAGGGTTACAGCGGCGTCGGCACCTATTCGCGCATTAAACCCACCCGCCTTAACACCGCTCTCGGTGTTTCCAGATTTGATCAGGAAGGGCGTATTATCGAATTGGATTTTGGCGATTTTATCTTTTTTAACGTTTACTTTCCCAATGGTCAGATGAGCGATGAACGGCTTCAGTATAAGCTTGATTTTTACGAAACATTTTTTGAATATACCGATTCCTATAAAAAACAGGGTCGCAGTCTCATCATTACCGGCGACTATAATACGGCCCACAACGAGATCGATCTGAAAAACCCGAAATCCAATGAAAACACCTCCGGTTTCTTAAGAATCGAGCGGGACTGGCTGGATCGGATTGTCCAGAACGGTTATGTGGACACCTTCAGACACTTTTTTCCGGAAACCGTAAAATACTCGTGGTGGACCTACCGCTTTAAAGCCAGGGATCGCAATGTCGGGTGGCGCATCGATTATTTTTTCGTGACCGAGGATATGATCAATAAAGGCTGGATCAAAGAGGCCTTCATCGACAACGATATTTTCGGTTCCGATCATTGTCCGATCGGGCTGGTTTTGGAAATTTGAAGTACCTAGAGTGACTAAAGTGAGCTAAAGTGCCTAAAGTTAAGGAATCCTATCATTTTTATAAAAGACGGAGCGTAGCGACACCGCAACTTTAGTCACTTCAAACTTTAGTTCACTTTAGTCACTTTGTTAACTATTCTTATAGAAATAAGGGGTAAAGATTTGGAACAACCAAAGATAGTCGCCATCTATGGTAGTCCGCGGCGCAAAGGAAATACGGCCGCACTTTTAAAAAAAGCCATCGAAGGGGCACGGGATTCCGGTGCGGATGTAGAGGAAATCGTACTGCGCGATTTTAAGATATCGCCCTGCCTTGAAATTTACGGATGCTTAAAAGCCGGGGAATGTGCCATCAAAGATGATTTCCAGGTGGTCCGTGATAAAATACTGAACGCCCAGGGGCTCATTCTGGCCTCACCGGTCTTTTTTTATACGGTCAGCGCCCATACAAAAATCCTGATGGATCGATTCCAGTCCCTGTGGGTTAAAAAATATTGGGTGGACAAATCGCCCCCGGACCAAAAGACCAACCATCGCAAAGGGCTGTTTATCTCCGCAGGCGCGACCAAAGGGAAAAAGCTTTTTGATGGTATGCTTTTGAGTATACGATATTTCTTCGATGTTCTGGATATGGAGCTCTGGAGAGCCCTTCTATACCGCCAGCTTGATTTTCAGGATGATGTTTTAAAACATCCAGAGTATCTACAAGAAGCATATACAGCCGGCAAGGCATTCTCTTCAGCCATTGAAAGTGATTTCAATGGCTGAGGTTTCAGGTGTCAGGTTTCAGTGTTCAGCATGCGACTATGAGAGGTTTCAGATCAGCAAATTTTGACACTTGAAACCGAATCCCTGAAACCAATTTTTTCCTGACACCTGACACCTGAACACTGAAACCTGGTATCCTACGGATACCCATAACTCGCAACACGGAACAATAGAAAGACTTTATGACCCTGCAATTCGAACCCATCAGCCTTGAAAAACAGGAGGATTATCTGGAAATTCTTTCCCGATGTCCGCAGATCGCATCGGATTACAGTTTTCTAAACCTGTGGGGCTGGGCCGAAGAATACGGACTTCATTGGGCCTGGGA
>JASFIU010000343.1:0-5497 GCA_050122495.1 Desulfobacterales bacterium
CAAGCGCGGAGTGTGTGCTAAATGTTATGGAAGAGACCTTTCACACGGCCGGCGCGTGGAAATCGGTCAGGCCGTCGGGATCCTGGCGGCCCAGTCCATTGGAGAACCGGGCACCCAGTTGACCATGCGCACATTTCACATCGGTGGTACGGCCAGTCGCCGGGTTGAGCAGGCCGATATTCGTGCGCGCACCGACGGAACCATAAAATACGCCGACCTCAACGTGGCTAAAAATTCTGAAGGTGAGCTGGTGGTCATGAACCGTCGCGGCGGCAAGTTTACGATTATCAGCAAAGCCGGACGTGAATTGGAAACATTTCCGGTGATTTACGGCGCCCATATTACAGTCAAGAACGGTGCTAAAATTAACGCCGGTGATTTGTTGGCGACATGGGATCCATTCACGACCCCGATTATATCCGAAGTTAATGGAACGGTTAAATTCGGTGATATTATTGCAGGGCAGACCATGCAAGAGAAAGTGGATCCGGTAACCGGAAAGTCCAGCCAAACGATCATTGAATCCAGAAGCGCGGATGAGCGTCCGCGAATCTCCATCAAGGACAAAGACGGTAAAACCGCCAAACTGCCTAAATCAGCGGCCATGGCCCGCTATATTTTGCCGGTCAATGCGATTTTGCTTGTTGAGGAAACCGATGCGGTCAAAGCCGGCGATGTCGTTGCCAAACTGCCGCGGGCAACCACCAAAACCAAAGATATTACCGGTGGTTTGCCGAGGGTTGCCGAACTTTTTGAAGTCCGCAAGCCCAAAGAGGTGGCGGTATTGAGCGAAATTGACGGCTATGTTTCGATTTCAAAAAGCACTAAAAAAGGCAAACAGAAAGTAACCATCAGCCCGGTTGATGTGGGTGATAAGAAGGAATATCTGATTCCAAGGGGCAAACACATTAACGTTTACGAGGGCGACTATATCCGTGCAGGTGAACCTCTGATCGGCGGATCGGCTGTTCCTCAAGATATCTTGAGTATTAAAGGCGAAGTCGCATTGGCGCGTTATCTGGTTGATGAAGTCCAGGAAGTTTACCGCTTACAGGGTGTTCGCATCAATGACAAACATATTGAGGTGATCGTGCGGCAGATGATGCGGCGGGTAAAGGTGGTCAACATCGGTGATACCGATTTTATTACCGAAGAGCAGGTTGATCGCCAGAAATTTGAAGAAGTCAACAAGGCCGTGATCGAAAAAGGCGGCAAAGCGGCAACGGCCGAGCCTTTGATCCTGGGTATCACCAAAGCGTCCCTGAGCACGGATAGCTTTATTTCAGCAGCTTCCTTCCAGGAGACGACCAAAGTTCTCACCGATGCCAGCGTGTCCGGCTCGGTCGATAAACTCAAAGGGCTGAAAGAAAACGTGATCATGGGTCGCCTCATCCCCGCCGGAACCGGCGTTCGGTCTTACGGCTCCGTTGCGGTTGAAATGGACAAGTAAATTAAAAAATCGCGGGTTTATCGGGAGAAACGACTATAATTTTGCTCAAAAAATACAACAAAATGCTTGACAATAGCGCGATTACTGTATAAATACGGTCATTTTACCAATTTTGAATTTTAGAAGAAATAGGAGAGGTTAACCACACAATTATGCCGACGATCAACCAGTTAGTTCGCAAAGGCCGAAAAAGAGCCAAAAGGAAAATTACAACCCCGGCGCTCAAGGGCGCACCGCAGAAACGTGGGGTATGTACACGAGTTTATACCTCAACCCCGAAAAAACCAAACTCGGCTTTGCGTAAAGTGGCGCGTGTGCGATTAACCACAGGTGTTGAAGTCACCGCTTATATCCCCGGCATTGGCCATAACCTTCAAGAGCATTCGGTTGTGCTGGTCAGGGGGGGGCGTGTCAAAGACCTGCCCGGTGTTCGGTATCACATTGTAAGAGGCACACTGGATACCCTGGGAGTCGAGGACCGCAAACAGGGCCGCTCCAAATATGGGGCCAAAAAACCTAAGTGATGATAGTTATTGGTTATTGGTTAATTGTTATTTGATAAACAAAGGTAAAAAAACAATTTTTCTAATCTCTAATAACTAATAACTTATAACGAATAACAATTTGTAGGTGAGTTTATGCCAAGAAGAAGAGAAGTGCCGGAGCGGGTTATTGCCCCGGATTCCAAATATGGCAGTCCACTTGTTGCCAAATTTTTGCACTGTATTATGCGAGACGGCAAAAAGAGTACGGCCGAAACAATTTTGTATGATGCACTTGATATTATCGGTAAAAAGGGAAACGAACCGCCCTTGAAGCTGTTTGAGCAGGCCGTGGACAACGTGCGACCTTTGATCGAAGTGAAGTCACGCCGCGTGGGAGGTTCAACCTATCAGGTTCCTACCGAAATTCGACCATCCCGCAGAACCGCCCTGGGCATCCGATGGATCATTACCTACGCTCGCCAGCGGCCGGAAAAAGGAATGGCCAATAAGCTTGCTTCCGAGTTATTGGATGCAGCCAAGAGCAGAGGTGCTTCCGTTAAGAAAAAGGAGGACACCCATAAAATGGCCGAAGCGAACAAAGCCTTTGCTCATTTTCGCTGGTAGGCCATATGATTGACAAGTCTCGAGTTACAATTGAAGATCGGTATAATTGGCTATCGTCAGTATTCATTGTTCAATTCAATTGATCGTAAATAGTCAATTTAAATGAAAGGATCAGAAGATGGCGAAGGAGAAGTTTGAGCGAACCAAGCCGCATGTAAACGTGGGCACCATAGGCCACATTGATCATGGCAAGACGACGCTGACGGCGGCGATCACCAAGCATTTGGGCAAGAAGGGCTTGGCGGATTTCATACCGTTTGATCAGATTGACAAGGCGCCGGAGGAAAAGGAGCGTGGCATTACGATCGCCACAGCGCACGTGGAGTATGAGACCGACAACCGTCATTATGCGCATGTGGATTGTCCGGGCCATGCGGATTACATCAAGAACATGATAACCGGAGCGGCGCAGATGGACGGCGCGATATTGGTGGTGGGCGCCGATGATGGTCCGATGCCGCAGACCCGTGAGCACATATTGTTGGCGCGTCAGGTGGGTGTGCCGCGGATTGTGGTATTTTTAAACAAGACCGACATGGTTGATGATGAGGAATTAATAGAGTTAGTGGAGTTAGAGTTACGGGAGTTGTTGGACAAGTATGAGTTTCCCGGCGATGACACGCCGATTATTCGCGGTTCGGCGCTCAAGGCGTTGGAGTCAGACGATCCGGAAAGTGCGGAAGCCAAGTGTGTATTTGAGTTAGTGGATGCGGTGGACGCGTATGTACCGGAGCCCGAGCGCGATGTGGACAAGCCGTTTTTGATGCCGATAGAGGATGTATTTAGCATATCGGGTCGTGGCACGGTGGTCACGGGCCGGGTGGAGCGTGGCATCATCCATGTGGGTGATGATGTAGAGATCGTGGGGATTCGTCCGACCTTAAAGACGGTGTGCACCGGTGTGGAGATGTTTCGCAAGCTGCTGGATGAGGGTCGTGCGGGTGATAACATTGGGGTATTGTTACGCGGCACCAAGCGCGATGAGGTTGAGCGTGGTCAGGTGGTAGCGATTCCGGGCACGATAACGCCGCACACCAAGTTTAAGGCGGAGGTGTATGTATTGAGCAAGGAAGAAGGAGGTCGTCACACGCCGTTTTTCAGTGGATATCGGCCGCAGTTTTATTTTCGGACCACCGATGTGACCGGGGTATTGACGTTGCCCGAGGGTGTGGAGATGGTGATGCCGGGAGACAATGTGGCCATTGAGGCGGAGTTGATCACTCCGATTGCGATGGAAAAAGAGGTGAGGTTTGCAGTACGCGAAGGCGGTCGCACCGTTGGCGCCGGCGTGGTCAGCGAAATCATTGAATAACGGTAACTAACGATTATGATAACCAATACAAAAATTAGAATCAGACTCAAAGCTTACGACCACAAACTGCTGGATCAGTCTGCATCCGATATTGTCGACACCGCCACAAAGACCGGCGCTAAAGTCGTCGGGCCGATTCCGTTGCCTACCCGAATTAGTAAATACACGGTGCTGAGATCCCCGCATATTGACAAAAAGTCGCGTGAGCAGTTTGAAATTCGAACGCACAAGCGGTTGATGGATATCATGGAGCCCACGCAACAGACGGTGGATGCCCTGATGAAGCTGGATCTGTCGCCGGGGGTCGATGTGGAGATCAAACTTTAGCCTAGATTTCAACTAGGGATTCAGGTTATCAAAGCGCGAGGTGAGCTGATTGTTTATCCTGTATCCCTAATTTTTTCATTTGTGTAGCAACCTGGGATGTGCGTATCGGTTAACGGGAGTCAAATCCTTTCTATAATTTTAGCTGACGAATAAAAGGTTAGATCGATGTGTAAAGGATTGATGGGGAAAAAACTGGGAATGTCCGGATTGTTTTTATCCGATGGGCGATATGTGCCCGTAACGGTCGTTGAGGCCGGTCCGTGTGTGGTTACCCAGATAAAGACGGAAGAAACGGACGGGTATAACGCCCTTCAACTGGGATTTGGCAGCAAAAAGGAATCTCGCGTTAACAAACCGTTGAAAGGGCATTTCAGCAAAAGCAAGTCCGGGGCTTTTGATCATGTTAAAGAATTTGGCGTCACCAACCCGGGCGATTATAGCCTGGGCCAGCAGATTACCCTAGATATCTTTAAAGTCGGCGAGCATGTGGATGTGGTTGGGGCTTCGAAGGGTCGTGGATTTTCAGGAGTGATGAAACGACACGGGTTTCATGGTGGCCGCGCAACCCATGGGAGCCACAGCCATCGCATTCCAGGATCCATCGGTTGCAGCGCCTGGCCGTCTAAGGTTATCAAAGGAAAAAAGATGCCCGGTCGTTATGGCAATGAGCGTAAAACCATTCGAAACCTGGAAGTCGTCGACATCCGACCCGAAGATAATATCCTCTTGATTAAAGGTTCGGTGCCGGGTGCCAAGTCCGGGCTGGTGACGATTAATAAGCTTAAATTTCAACAAAACGAGGCTTCGTAAAATATTTTGAATCTATCTCAAATTAAACGGGGATAGCCATGCCGGTTGTAGACGTAAAAAATATCAAAGGGAAAAAAGTTACAACGATCGATCTGGTGGAAAACATTTTCAATGTTCCGGTAAAGTCTAGTGTGTTGCATGAGGTTGTAACCATGCAACTGGCCAATCGTCGTGCCGGGACCGCTTCGGTTAAGCATCGCAGCGATGTGAAGGGTAGCCAGCGAAAGCTTTTTCGCCAAAAAGGTACCGGAAGGGCACGTCGGGGGAATATTAAATCCCCTTTGCTCAGGGGGGGCGGAGTTGTCTTCGGTCCGGATGGGCGCAACTATGCTTTCAGGGTGCCTAAAAAGGTCAGAAAGCTCGCGCTGAAAATGGCGTTGAGCACCAAGCTGCAGGCCAATGAACTCATGGTGCTCGATAAGCTTGAGCTCAAGCAAATTAAGACCAAGGATTTTGTTGACGTGATAAACGCGTTGAATTTGACAAACG